>CALEDV010000045.1 GCA_937949555.1 uncultured bacterium
CCTGAGTATAGAGGTAAGGAGTTAATCCCTGTATTTGCCTCTTTGTATATAGGAGAGGATTTTATAGCCTATCTTACTAAGCATGGCATCTATGCCATGGCAATAAAGGAAGAGACCATGGACCTACTGAATTTTGAGGCACTAACAGGAAGGATTAAGGGCTAATAGTAGCAATCCTCCAAGGTGTTCTCCCCTTTTATCGCTACCTTATGAATGCCTTTGAAAGAGTCCAAACAGTTTAGCAGTTAAACAAATATAGTAAAGACTTTGATATTCTAAAGAAAAACAGGGCAAGGGATGAATAGGTTGACTCGCCAATGGGTTGAAGGGAAGGGGCACGCAAATTCAATTCCACTGCTGACCCAGTCGGGTTAGCCAGTACTGAAGGGTCAAATTATTTGATGTCTTACTGGAATATACGAAACCCTCACCACTTTAACACTTTCGATGAGGCGTTACAAGGGCCATTTTGGCTGAGTACCTTTATTTTTCTCTAAATTGCCGTTTATAACAAAAAAGTTGGATATGCCTCAAAGCCCATATACATTGAGGAGATTATCCAAAGAGTTCCTTGGTCTTGAGGTTGTATTATGTTGAATATATTTTCATTGGTTTGGAGGTCAAGAGGTCTTACAAAGAGGCGTCGCAATAAGGCTTTTCGGCATAGCCCCCCTTTTTTCTATCGGCAATTTTGGGGTTTTACATATGATTGACATACACATCCATGGCCTCGATGGTATAGATACAAACACAGGTCAGGTAGATGAGCTAATCACCTTATCAAAGATGCTTGCAAGGGTTGGGGTCACTGCCTTTTTACCAACCATTTATCCCTCATCTATAGAAAAAATGCGTGTGCAGATGTCTCTTATAAAGGAGGCTATGTATCTGCAAGATAGCGCTCCAAGTCAAGGGGCAAAGATATTGGGGGTTAATTTAGAGGGCCCCTTTTTGAACCCCACAAAGGCAGGAGCCCTTGACAGTAGTTTCTTTATACAAGCCACAGAATACAACCTTAAAGCCCTTTTAGAGGGATTTGAGGACATCGTAAGGATTGTTACCATTGCTCCAGAGATAGAGGGAGCCTTAGGGCTTATCAAAACCATAAGAAACGAGGGTATTATAGTAAGCCTTGGGCACTCCGATGCGACCTTCAATGAGGCAGAAGCAGCCTTCAATGCAGGCGCAACGGGGATCACACACCTATTTAATGCCATGAGGGGCATCCATCATCGTGAACCCGGGCTTGCAGGGTTTGGACTAATCCACAAACATATATTTGTGGAGGTGATTGCCGACCCCTTCCACTTGCATCTCAATACCCTTGAGATGGTCTTTAGATTGAAGCCTTTAGACAGGATAATCCTCATCTCCGATGCCGTCAGAGGGACATCAGATCAAGACACTTTAGAGATTACCGATGAATTTGGGGTGCTTATGGGAGGGGCTTATACTTTAAATCAATCTGTTAACCGGCTGAGAGGGTTAGGGTTGTCTGAAGAGAGGTTAACTAAAGTCATCTCAGACAACCCTAAGGAATACCTTAAATGTTGAAACCTTAATACTTAGTAGGACGCCTTATTTTCCACCACCTCTTGCACACTTAACTTTCCTCTGAAGACCCTGTAAATCCAAGACTGATAGGCAATAACGATTGGCACAAAGATGAGCGCCACTGCCGTCATTATCTTTAGGGTATATGTGCTTGAGGAGGTGTTGAATATTGTGAGATTGTGCTCAGGCGATATGCTTGAGGGGATCAGATTTGGAAACAATCCAGAGACACCCGTGAAAACCACTGCAAATATAAGCACCCCTGAGGCATAAAAACTGTTAAGATACTTTCCCTTTGAGGCTAAAACCCTAATCAGCAACAGTGCAAATACAGCGGTAACAGGGATAATAAAGAGTATGGGCACTTTAAAATAATTGTCATAAAGCCTTGTAGCAAAGTAGGTGTGTATTAAAAAGACCACTGCCGTTATCAATAGGGCTACCCAGAATTTGCCTATCAGAGAGATTGCCCTCTGCTCCACATTGCCTTGTGTCTTCACAGCAAGCCACAGGGCACCATGGGTTAAAAACAATAGCACAAATAGTAGTCCTGTCAAAATACCGTAAGGGTTCAGGAGGGTAAGCAACGAACCATGGTAGCCCTTATCATCCATAGGCAGCCCTTGAAATATATTGCCAAAGGCTACCCCAAAAAGCAGCGTTGGCAGGAAGCTCCCCACTAATATGGCAGCATCCCAAAATTTCTTCCAGGAGGCGCTATCTACTTTGCCTCTAAACTCAAAGGCAACACCCCTGAATATGAGGGCGAAAAGTATAAGCAACAAGGGGGTGTATAGATAGCTGAACATTAGTGCGTAGGTAGTAGGAAAGGCTGCAAAGGTAGCGCCCCCTGCGGTGATAAGCCAGACCTCATTGCCGTCCCAAACAGGACCTATGGTGTTGATTATTTGCCTTCTCTCTCCATCAGTCTTGCCGATGAAGTTGCTCAAGATACCAACCCCAAAGTCAAAACCATCAAGCATAAAATATACAGCCCAAAGCAAACCCCACAGCACAAACCAGATCACCTGAAATTCCATGTTATGCCTCCTTTGCAGCGGGTATATTAATTATGTGTGATACATCCTCATCGGGACCCTTTTTAGAGTATTTAGTGAGAAGGTACACGTCTATAACCCCAAGCATTCCATAAACAAAGATAAACCCAATGAGAGACATCCATACCTGACCAGTGGAAATGCTCTTTGAGACGGCATCGGCAGTCTTTAGTAAGCCATAGACAATCCATGGCTGCCTGCCAACCTCAGCGACTATCCAGCCTAACTGCCCTGCAATGTAGGGCAAAGGTATTGAAAATAACAATATCGTCAGTATGGTCCTAAATTCTTCTATCTTAGGCTTTCTAGAGATAAATACAGCGGCTAAAGATAGGGCAATAAACAAGAAACCCATACCTGCCATCAGTCTGAAACTAACAAAGGTCTCCGTCACAGGAGGCCTGAGCTCCTTTGGAAAGTCCTTTAAACCCCTAATCTCTGCATGGGGGTCCCTAAAGGCAAGAAGACTTAACATATGGGGAATACCAAGCCCCTCTATAGCATTGCGCTCATTTTTGACATCAGGCACTGCTAATAGATAATAGGGCGCCGATTTTTGAGTGTCCCACACAGACTCCATAGCTGCAAATTTCGTGGGCTGCACCGCAGCCACTTCTTCAGCAGAGAGACTGCCGCTTCCTGCAAGCAACAGAGAGGAAATGAGTCCAAAGACAGCGGCAATCCTAAAGGACTTGGTAAAAAAGTCAAGGTTGTTTTTCTTTAACAGATGATAGGCAGACACACCCATCACAAAGAAGGCAGCTACTACATAACCTGAAAATAGGGTATGAAAAAACTTTGTCCACCCATAAGAGTTGGTAAGGAGTGCCATAAAATCGACCATCTCTGCCCTGCCGTTGTTTATAACATAGCCTACTGGTTGCTGCATCCAGCCATTAGCAAGCAATATCCAAAGGGCTGATAGGTTTGTTGCAAGGGCTACCATCCACATGGCAAAGGCATGGGTCTTTTTTGATACCCTGTTCCACCCAAAGATCCATAGCCCAAGAAAGGTAGATTCAAGAAAGAATGCCACTGTGGCTTCAATGGCGAGGGGAGAACCAAAGATATCTCCCACATACTTTGAGTACTCAGCCCAGTTCATACCAAACTGAAACTCAAGGGTAATGCCTGTTACTACACCAAGGGCAAAGTTAATAAGGAAAAGCTTGCCCCAAAACTTTGTCATCCTGAGGTAAGTCACATCACCAGTCATTACATATCTCGTCTCCATGTAGGCAACAAGAATAGACAAACCAAGGGTCAACGGGACAAAGATAAAATGAAAACCTGCAGTTACTGCAAACTGAATCCTGCTAAGCATTAAGACATCCATGCCAATAACCTCCTGAGCGTGTTTATTTATTAAACTTTTAAATATTATACACCCAATGGGTAACCTGTGTTTATGTGTTTTTGAACACAGGGACCTGATGTTATCATACTTATCTTTTACACCTCCTTGATTTCTTAGCCATTGTTTCTAATCTCACAGTCTTTTTAGATTCTATGGGTTTTCCACGAAACAATCTCTCTTACAGGCGCAATAAATGCATCTTCTTATGCAAAAATTGCACTTATCTCGCTGTCTGCAAAAGCAAAACCAAAAATAACATTACATATCAATACGATATAAAATCAATCCCTATTGGCATATTCATTGCCTATTTAAATAAAAAAACAAAAAGGAGGTTTAGGTTATGAAGAAGGCAGTAGCAGTAGCAGTAGCAATAGCATTAATACTCACCGCAGGTGCAGAGGTCTTTGCATTCGGGCCTGGGGGCATGGGGGGGAAGGGCCCGGGAGGTGGTTATAATCCAGGTTACAATCCACAGTACCCTTATGGGTATCAACCAGTTGACCCAGCTATAGCGGCAAAATGCCTTGCCTACGAGCAGACCGTGTTGCCCTTAAAACAGAGGTTGTTAGACCTGAAGATCCAGATGCTTACCCTCCAATCTCAGGCAACACCTGATGCAAATGCCATAAGCGCCAAGTTTGCTGAGATTAGGGCGGTTCAGAATGAGATACTGCAGACCGCAATTAATCAATCGGTAGTAGGCCTATGCAGAGGCGTAGGAAGAGGATTTTAAGGAAATACTAAAAAAGGAGACTACATAAGATGAACAAAAGGATATTAACAACGATTGTAGCAGCGATGTTTGTTGTAGCCTCAGCCTTATCAGTCTATGCCTTTGGCCCAGGCGGAGGATTTGGGCCTGGAGCAGGTTATGGTCCCTCTGGTGGCAACTTTGGCAATGTTCAGGGCACGCCCATGACACAGGAGCAGATAGATAAGCTAAACAAGTATAGGATGGACGTTTTGCCGCTACAGCAGAAGATGATCAAATTGAAGACAGAATTGGCAGTGTTAAACAGTCAGGCAAAGCCAGACTACAAGGCTATAGCTGATAAGCAAAAGGAGATGGTAGATATAAGGATAGAGATACAGAAGAAGGCCAACGAGGCTGGCATACCAGCCTTCAGTCAGGGCAGGGGCCTTGGCAAGGGTATGGGCGCCTGTGGATGTATGGGTAGCGCCATTGGCCCTGCAGGCTATAAGAAGTCTGGCATGAGAGGCCCTGGTGCAGGGTTTAGGTTATAATTTTAACAAGGCAGAGGTGGCTCAAGCCTCTGCCCTTTGATTAATCTATAAATATGAAAGCCCTAATTATTATAGGACTCCTTATACTGACCACCTCCCCTATTTATGCCCAAGAGGATATCTCAGACAGATATGACGAAAATACCGAGATTACCCTCAGGGGACACATAGTTGAGATTGTCAATCCTGACCGTGGACCAGTGTTACTAAAGGTCAAATCAGAAAAGGACAACAGGGTTTTCAATGTAGTAACCGCACCATATTGGTTTCTCGCTAAAAACAATATCCTGTTTAATCGAGGAGACAGTGTTGAGATTACAGGCTCAAAATTTATCTCGCCTAAAGGAGAGATCTTTATTGTAACCCGCCAGTATATGGCCCCAAACTCCCCACCCTGTTCTTTTAGAGCTGCAGATATGCGACCAAAGTGGCGCGGTGGAATGAAGATGAGGTAACAGCATTAGGTTTGCCCAATAAGGTGTGTTAAAATAACGCCTCAAAATGGGCAACTTACAAAAAAGAAGGCTTACCTATCTTGCTGTTACCCTATGGACGGTCACTTTTGTTGTCATTGCCTTCATTGTATTTGAAAATCCCCATAAACGTAGCGTCATACCTGTGTATTTTAATGCTGTTGCCAACTGGATTGCCAAGGACAACCTATACGGCACTGAATATTCTTTTCATTATCTGCCACAGTTTGTCTATGTCTATATGCCCTTTTATTTAATGGGCACCCCTTGGGGCGATATACTTTGGCGTGGTCTGTCACTTTTCATCCTTGTTTGGGGCCTGTTTTTATTTATAAAAGAATATTTCCCTTCCAACCAAGACATGTTTCTCTTGATGGCCTCACTGCTTGTGCTTGCCCCAACTATTGGCGCACTTAGGAATGGCCAGGCTAATCTCCTTTTCAGCGGACTATGCCTGTGGACCATATTGTTTTTAATGAGGTCTGATTGGTGGCTATGCTCCTTATGCATAGGGTTGCTAATTGCCTTGAAACAAATAGGCATAATCCCGGCATTATTAGCTGCTGCAGCCTTCCCAGCACTTTGGTGGAGACTGGCAATAGTAATCCTGCTCCTATTGGCTATGCCCTTTATATTAACTGACTCGGGCTATGCCGTATCTCAGTACAGGGAGGCGATTAAGGAGATGAGCAACCTTGCAGCTACCCAGAAGAGGTTTGCCGACATCAACGGACTATTTAGGGCAATTGGATTTACTTTAGAAGGCACATATTCTCTTGCTGTAAGGGCCCTTGCTGGACTCATCACCCTTATTTTATGGCTCCTCACTAAAAGGCACATCCAACAGCCACTGGCAGGGATAATTTTTTTAGCCCTATGCACCTCATATATGATGCTCTTTCATCCCATGACTGAGCAGAACAGTTATGTCATCCTCGCCCCTGCAATTGCGCTCACCGCAGTATACATGAGGGATAAAAATATCTCTTTGACTATCTCCATTGTCATTATGTCCCTCTGTGTTGGCCTTGGGATACTGCCAGAAATAGTCAGGAGATGGGCGCCCGATATGGGGCTGTGGTTTAAACCTCTAAGCGCCCTGATTTATTTGGCTGTTATTGTTAGAATAATATACGGTAAGACTACTCAAAGAGCTTGATTATGCTCTCTGCCTTATCCTCTATGAACTTTATGTCCTTTGAGACAGCCTCAAACTCCCTTTTAGTCCTTTTCAGCTCATCGGCAATGTTTAGCGCCGTGAGCACAGCGGCCTTAAGGGGGGTTATCTGAGGGGATTTCTCTCTTACCTCTTTAAGCCTGGAATCAACAAATTCGGCAAGCTCCTGTATATACTCGGGGGGATAGTCGCCCTTTACCCTGTATCGCTGCCCAAGGATTACTACCTCAGCGCTTCCCATGAATAAAATCAATGAAGCTGAATACTGTCAAGCTCCCTGACAAGCTCTTCTATCTGTCCCTTTATCTTATACTTGTCCTCGTTCAGGTTCTCTATCTCTGCGTCCTTCTGTTTGATAATCATCTCAAGCTCAACAATGCGGTTT
Source organism: uncultured bacterium (assembly GCA_937949555.1). Lineage (GTDB taxonomy): Bacteria > Nitrospirota > Thermodesulfovibrionia > Thermodesulfovibrionales > Dissulfurispiraceae > DUZI01. The sequence continues at coordinate 7,253 of CALEDV010000045.1, forward strand.
TCAAGGGCAGCCTTTTCGTCCTTCAGGGTCTTTATCTTCTCAATGGCATAGGATATCTTTTCCTCAAACACCTTCAATGTGTCCAATGTTTCCTCCTTGTTTAGTTGATATTTTGCATAAATAATACACAATTCCTATTACAAAATAAAAGTTGGTAACCCTAAATTGCCGACAGAAATTTGTGAGGATTAAGAGGGTATGCCCCAAAGCCTTTATACTGCCACAGGGTTTATTAAACTAATTCAGTCATTAAGAGGTGATTTAATTGGCATTACTTGTGAAAGTCCACAAAGGCCTTGTAAAAAGGTGTGGCAATAAGGCCTTTTCAGCACACCCTCATACTCCCATCGGCAATTTAAGGTCCTAAAGGTTTTATATCGGTGAGCCGCTGGTTTATGGCTATCCTTTGCCATTCGTTCTTGTTTTTTTCCCCTTTTCGCAGCCCTCTTCAGCATTACAAAACCCCTATGACGCCTGTCTCTGGCAAGGGGGCATCCTTTGCCCTGAGGTATTCAAAATAGGTAGTCAAGACCTTCTTAACATAGTTGTTGGTCTCATCATAGGGGATATCTTCAATAAATTCATCTACTCCTGTATACTGCCCCCTCTTCAACCATTCCTTTACAGGCTCCTCGCCCGCATTATAGGAGGCAATCGCTGGCGCAAGCGCCCCAAATAGGTTTATAAGGTGTTTGAAATAGTGAGCCCCAATCAGGATGTTCTTTCTTGGCTCATAGAGATCTGTGGTGCTCCCTAAGGTCACCCTCGATGCCTTTTCATAGAGCCTTGCTGTTGAGGGCATAAGCTGCATGAGACCCAAGGCGCCTGCAATAGACCTTGCCTCAGGATCATAGCGAGACTCCTCTCTGATGATGGATAAGATAAGCAACGGGTCAAGATTTAAGGTCTTTGCAACATCCTCAATATCCTCCATATATACAAAAGGGTAAAGGAGATTATGGTACTCTTCTGTGTATGGTGTCTTTGAAATGATGTTTACACTATAACGATAATTGCCAATCCTATTAAGAAAGTAGCTTGCCGCTGGAGCCTTGAGTTCTGCCCCGCTGATCCTTACAGAGTGTATAGCCTCAGATGTAGCCTCGGCCTTAAGACCAATTTCATAGAGAATCTCAGCCCTACGAAGGGGTTGAGGGATCAATGGTGACTTATAAACCCTTTGAAGACCCGTAACGGGTATTTTGTACTTGAGGGCCATCAGATAACCATAGTAATCCCTGTAACCAACCTTTAAGTCTTGGACCTTGCCTTCTTCAGGGGTCTTTGATATCTGTTCTTCAATCCTTCTAAGCCAATAGAGGTATTTGGGGTCTCCGTATTGATCCTTGAGCCTTGTAAAGATGGGCAAGGCCTTGTCATAGTCCCTCTCTAAATAGTATGTCCAACCCAATGCCCACAAAACAGCCTCAAGGCCTTGCTTGTCTAACTGCCTCTGCATCAACCCATTAAAGAGTTCTATTGCTGTCTCTGGATCACCGTTGCGCCTTTTTATGTTGCCATAGGCAATGAGCAGGGAGAGCATCCGTTTGTCGCTGCCCCTTTTGAAAATCCTTAGGTTATTCTCAAATTGAGGTATATCCCTTGCCCTCAGCAGGGATCGTCCATACCAGTATTGGTCTCCCCTCTCTCTGTATAATTCTGCCGATTCCTTGTATCGTTTCTGCCTAAAATAGCTGTATGCAAGCCCCTCCTTTATTGCGGAGCGGAAGATCCCCCTTTTGTCCCTCTTTAGTGCCTCTTTGAAGTATCTCTCTGCCTCACTGAAATACCATGCCTTATTCAGGTTGTTTGCCTTTTTGATTAAGTCTTCTACTGTGAGGTTGTTCTCGCCTATCTCCCTAAGGGCCTTAGAGGCGAGATTATTGGTGGAGTTGATAAACACATCTTTGAGTATCTTTAATGCCCTCTCATTTTTCCCTAACGCCTTGATATCCATTGCATATGTAAACTTTACGGCATATTCAGAAGGGTAGTCCTTCATAAAGCCTTCTGCAGCCTTCATATATAGCTCTTCAGAGGTCTTCTTGAGGATTTCTAACTCTTTTATCCGTGCATTCTTTATAAGGGGGGATTCTTTATATTGCTCCTTCAGTCTCTGTAGGTCCTTCAATGCCCTGTCATGCTCCTTGAGCCTTTCGTAAGCTATAGCCCTCCAATACAGGGCATAGTCTGCAAGCAATGGAAGCGCCTCAATGGACTGGCTCAGATGGTCAATGGCAGGCTGCATTTCACCCCTGTCTAAGTTCATCTTACCCAGGGCGAGGTTCTGTGCCCCCTTTGGGTGTTGATTATCCACTGCGTCAGCAAGGGAAGGAATAGGCAGTAGTGAAATGACAATACCTATTATTATTGGCAGTAGTATAGGTGTATTGAGCTTCATTAAAGGTACGATGGTTAGGCGCTTAAATACCCTACATAGGAGTTGTAGTTTTCTAAGATCTCAGCCATCGAATCGCCTCCAAACTTCTCAAGGAGGGCATCAGCAATAATCAAAGAGACCATTGCCTCTGCAATAACAGCAGCTGCTGCAACGGCACATATATCAGACCTCTCATAGACTGCCTTAAAGGGCTCCTTTGTAATTATGTCCACTGAACCTAAAGGCCTCTTTTGGGTGGGTATGGGCTTCATTGCAGCCTTGATGACCAAAGGCATCCCATTTGTCATCCCACCCTCTATGCCGCCTGCATAATTGGTTTTTCTATAATACCCCTCCTCTGGAGTATGGTGTATCTCATCCATCATCTTTGAGCCTGAGGACTTAGCCATCTCAAGGCCCTTGCCTATCTCAACTGCCTTTATTGCCTGTATGCCCATGACAGCATAGGCTAACCTTGCGTCAAGCCTCAGGTCCCACTGTATATGACTACCAAGTCCAGGAGGAGCTCCTGTTAAGACCACAGCAAAGTGCCCTCCAAGGGTGTCTCCTTCGGCAGAGGCCCTATCAATCGCATCCTTCATTTGCTTAGAGATCTCACTGTCATGACAACGGACCTCTGATTGTTCTGCTAACCTGTAAAAGCTGTTGAAATCTGATTTTGGGTCAAACAGGAAGTCATCCTCTGCTGCAACAGAACCTATTGAGAGGACAAAACTGTATACTTCCATGTCAAAACTCGAGAGAAATTTCCTTGCAATCGCCCCTGCTGCTACACGCATAGCCGTTTCCCTGGCACTGGAACGTTCAAGCACGTTCCTTGCGTCTCTGTGTCTGTATTTCAATACCCCAGCCAGGTCTGCATGGCCTGGACGGGGTCTTGTAATGGCAGGGATGTAGTTTTTAAAAGTAGGATCAGTGGACATGCCCTGTTGCCAGTTCTTCCAGTCTTTGTTGTGGATTAACAGGGAGATCGGGGAGCCCATTGTGACGCCCCATCGGACACCCGAGAGGATCTCTACCTGATCGTCCTCGATCTTCATCCTCCCGCCTCTGCCATAGCCGCCTTGTCTCCTTTTTAGCTGCCTATTTATATAGTCTTCCTCGATCTCAATGCCCGCAGGCAGCCCTTCAATTACACAAGCAAGACCCTTACCATGGGATTCTCCCGCAGTGAGCAAACGAAGTCTTCTTAGCATATATTTTTACCTATGCCTGTTGTATTGCCGATAACTGCCAATTATTAGGGCCTGCTGCCCTGGTGAAGGTCCAGTATTCCACAAACCTCACAGGGTCTGTGTTGCTACCCTCAATGACCCTGCCGGCCTCATCGGTAACATAATCAAGAACATTTGCGTTTATCTCCAGGGTGATATAGTCCCTGCCTTCTTCCTGCCATGCCTCAGTAATCTCAATATTCCTCAATGCGATGTTTTCCAGACGGTTTATGCGCCTTTCAACCTTCATCTTCTCTACATCCTGACTCATAAGGTTATACATCTCCTGAGTGAGATAGCCCCTCACTGGTTCCATAGACCTGCCCATCCATGCCGCTTGAACCTTAAAGAATATATCAGTAGCGACCTCTTTGAATCTCCTCTCATCAAAGGATGAGTCAAGCTGCCTGATGTGTGAGATGCCCCTTAGAAGATTGTCTTGTGTTGAAGCTGACCCATCATAGACACCACCCTGATCGTAGGCAGGTATTTGACCCTGTGGTTGATTGTTAAGACCACTGTATTGATGGTAAGCCCCACTGTATGCAGGCTGCTGAGCCTTACGCCTTGCTGCGATAAACTTATAAATAATGAATATGACAATGCCTATAAGGATGATGTCAAAGAGTCCTGGGCCACCGTAACCACCAGGACCAGCACCATGGGCAAAGGAGCTAAAGAGCATATTACCTATAAGCCCACCGAGTATCCCCCCTGCCATCATACCCATAAATCCACCCCATCGGGAGGGTTGAGATGCAGGGGATGAAGGCAGGGCCTGCTGTTGTCTCTGCACCTGTGAAGGGGAAGAGGGCGATTGAGCAGGTTTTGAAGGGGCACTGTAGGTCCTTGAGCCTCTGCTCCCCATGCCTCCGCTTTTACCCCCACCTGCCCTTGCAAGGGCCTCTTGAGCTGAGATGACCGTTAAGAAGACTAATAGCATTGTTATGGCTGTAAACTTTTTCATGTGGCCTCCTACGTTTTATTTAGTGCCTATTATATCTGTTGCAGCGGAGCTAATTCAAAAGACTCTTTCCCCAGAGTTCGCTGACAAGAGGAATGAATGACCAACAGTTTTAGATATTTTTAAGCAAAGAATTTAAAAAAACAACATGTCACCCTGACCCAAAATTACCGTTAGGGATTTAAAACAGGTATGCCTCAAAGCCTTTATACTGGGGATTTGAAAAAGGGGACTGGCTACTTTTTAGTTACTAAAAAGTTGCCTTTCCCCTTTTTCCCCCTATAATGCGACAAGATTATCTAAAAAGGCCCTTATCCTTCAGGTTACCCTTTGGGTGAATACATCTGCATGGTTTTTAGGGTATATGAGGTCTTACAAAGAAGTGTCGCTATAAAACCTTTTAGGAATATCCCCCTTTTTTATATCAGCAATTTAGGGACACCTAGGCCCCTAATAATTCAGAATATAGGAAAAGGTAGGTTTGCAAAAATGCCCTCCATAGGATAATTATACTCAGGAGGTGAGGTCAATGAGCATATATTTCATAGGCTTTTCAATGTTTTTATTGATGTTAGATGTTCAGGAGGATAAGGCCGACGATAAGATCCGAGGAATTGGTAACATAAGAGGGAATGCTGCCTTGATTCTGTAGAAGATACCTTAGCGCCTCGCCTTTTTTGCAAACCTTTGGTCTTATGCCTCATTGCCTTTGGGTTTAACTGGCAGTTCAATCCTAAACTCTGCGCCTCCTTCTACATTACGTACAGTAAGGCTGCCACCCATGTTGTTTTCTATGATCATCTTAGACATATACAGCCCTATGCCTGTGCCCTTGCCCTGCTCCTTAGTCGTAAAATAGGGTTCAAAGACCCTGTCTATTATCCCTTCAGGTATACCACCAGCATTGTCCTTTAGGGTCACTATTACCTGGTCTTCCTCTATGTAAATATCAATGATTACCAACCTATGGTGACTATCGGACATCCTTGCCTCAGCCTCAAAGGCGTCCTTTGCATTGTTTATCAGGTTCATGATCACATGTTCAAACTCATTCTTATAACCTATAACCTTATGCTCACCACAGCTTACTATATCCTTTACCTTCTCAAAGACCTTGTTGTGGGCATGACAGGTGAACCTGAAGGATATACTGTTGGCCTTGAGTTGGCCAGAAAACATCATCAACACATTAGTGATGGAATCTTTGACATCAAATAGTGTCTTTTCCTTGTCAGGACGGAAGAAGTTTCTGAAGTCGTCGATGGTCATTGACATAGACTTGATGACCTCCATTGACTTTTTTACATTCCTATGGAGGTAATCCTCATTGAGCTCACCAAACTCGTAGGCGTCTTTGATGTCTTGGATTATCAGGCCTAAGGCATTGAGGGGTTGACGCCACTGATGGGCAATGGCCCCTATCATCTCACCCATGGCAGCAAGACGGGATTGATGGGCAAGGAGCCTGTCCTTTTTTAGGTTCTTTGATACCTCTTCTTTTATCTTCTCTTCAAGGGTTCTATTGAGGTGTTCTAACTCAGAGACGTAGCGCGCCCTTTGCTCCATCATCGTCTTTATAGAACTACTAAGGAACTCAAATTCATTGATGCCCTTGTATTCAGGGGGCCTATTGTATTTTATAGGATTAATGATGGCCTTTATTGGGTCGCTGACATTTCTCTTGATGAGGTATAGTAAGACCACAGCCGCCACAAAGAGGGTTAATATGGTTATGGCATAGATGACTTTTATACTCGGTAGTACAGCAATCTCTACAATGTCCTTTACTATCACTATCTCCCAATGCCACGGGTCAAAGGGGAATTTATACATATAGTAGTTTTTGTTGTTGTAAGATATATGATGCAGTTGATTGTAACCATCCTTTTCTGCCATTGACTTTGCAAGGTCATCTGTTATATTTACCTTAAGCAAAAGGCCTGTTTGATGCTCCTTTATGTACCCTCTGTATTTGTTACGCCTTATGGCATCTTCAATCTCATTTATGGTCCGCCCCTTCTTTATTTTTACCTTTATAATATCCTCTGAGGCGCCTTCATATAATAGATCTGTGAGGGCATTGTCGCAAAGGTTGTAGACCTCTTTAGACAACCTATCAAAGTCTCCCTTAATTTGCTGCATAGCAATATCAGAAAGGGCGCGTAGATTGAAGAAATACATGATCAGTGTCATTGCTATTACAATGGCCACTATAGGCGCAAATAGCCTGAAGGCGAGTTTGCCTGTTGCACTATGCCAGGTGTTGTGTAAGTGTTCTCTCATTTAAAAACAGGCCTTGCAGTTGCAATCCTTTCGGGCCATACGATCTCCCTCTTGCCCTTCTGCCATTGGATAATAAAGCTCTGCTGCCTGACCTGTCTACCAGTACTGTCTACCCCATACCTGCCTAACACTGTGATTGTATCCATCTTGAATAACTGGTCCCTAAGCCTGTCTCTGTCTATATGACCTGCCTTCTTTATGGCTGTTTCAAGTATCTGACCACCACTATAGGCAATGGCAGCGTGATAGGTAGGTGGTTCGCCGTATGTCTTTAGATAATCATCATAGAACCTCTTTGCACCAGGGAAGTTTGTCTTCGCTTCCCAGAGGGAGACAGAAAAGGTGTACTCTGCATCACCCTTTAACCTCTTGCCATATTCGTCAAGGGCTGCCCCAACAGTGGCAAAGTAGGCCTTGGGCATCCAGTCTATCTTTTTTAACGCAAGCCTCATGTCCACAGCATCTTCAAAGTGCCCACCCAATATGATTACCTCTGCCCCTGAATCCCTGGCCTTTAAGGCAAAGGGGCTGAGGTCCCTGGTGCCCTTTTTGAAAGACTCAGAGTATGTGATTTTAATACCATACCTATTAGCTAAGAGGTATGCCTGCTGTCTAATAGTGTTCGAAAATAAGTCATCGGCATGTATGAGTGCGATGTTGTCAAGGCCACTGATAACGATTAGTTCAAAGATCCCTGTGCAAAACTTGCTTGCTGGTAAAAAGACACCAATGGCATTCTTGTATCCCTGCTCCCACAACTTATCTCCTGATGCCCCTGTTATCAATACTGGAAAGTTGTTTCTCTCTGTAATAGGCAAGACTGCCTCTGTGATCGGAGACGAATAGGGCCCAAAGAGAAAGTCTACCTTGTCTTCTGTTATTATCTTTTCATAGAGTTGCCTTGCTATATCTGGGTCGCTCTTATCGTCATAGACCTTCACTTTGACCCTTCTACCAAGTAGTCCACCCTTTGCATTGATGTCTCTTTCCCAGAGCATAAAACCCCTCATCTGGCTAATGCCCATAACGCTATATTTGCCTGTCAGGCTCAGTGATACGCCTATCTTGATAGGCTCATTGGCAAAGACCAAAGGGGAGCAAAGGACAGATAATATAAGCCCAAATATCCATCTGTTTATGTACGTCATGGCTTACCTACCTTTACTTGATTTATTAGTGTCAATTTGTAAGACCTTTTCCCCTGTAAGACTGGAGTCTCGCATGTCTACAAAATATCGTATATCTAATCTGTATATCCATTGATAGCATCTTCATTAATTTCTGGGATAACCAATACATTGATATCTGACTTTCTCAAGTAGCCTTCAATCCTTACACTGATGCCTAACATAGCTACCTCTTTTGAACACAATATAACCGCTTTTTGTATGTCAAATTTCTTTATCTAATCACTGAAAAACTGATCTATTGCCCCTGCTTCAAAATAAATCTCCTTAGGCAATCTAAAACAACTCATAGGATTCATCCTCCTGCTAACTCTCTTAATATTCAAAAGATGAGAGGCTGTAACATTATCTGTAGTAATATTTTTGCCACCAGATCCACAACCAAGTGTAAGAGAGGGTCTTATCATATTGTAAAGTCCACCTATACCACCATGTGTAGAAGGTGAGTTCACCAATATCCTACCTGCATTGATAGTCTCGCTAAATTCCTTTATTGCCTTAGGATTTTCTGAAGATATTGATGCAGTATGTCCGAGCCCTCTGAAGTGCATTATATCGGTGCATAGCTTAACTCCCTCTTGAAGGCTTTTTACAATATAAAAACCTAATATGGGACTTAATTGTTCTCTTGACAGGGGATATTCAGGTCCTACTCCAGTCAATTGAGCAATAAGAACTTTTGTATCATCAGGTATAGTAATCCCTGCTAATTCGGCAATTTTCTTGGGACTCTGACCAACCACTTTAGGAGACATACTTTGTTTTTTTGAATCAATTGCTACGGCTTCAATCTACCTTCTTTCCGCTGAATATACAGAATAATAAACCATGCGGAATATGTACCCCCCGTCTCTGGGTCCCTTATCTCTGTTGCCCTGGAGAGGCAGTAGATGGTCTCCATCTCTCGGAGCAGGATTTCTTCGGTAGCCTTTTTTACTTCCTTCTGCAGCCACTCTGCCCTGCTTAACAACTCCTTTTGGTGT
>CALEDV010000046.1 GCA_937949555.1 uncultured bacterium
AAATTGCCGATAGGAGTAAGAGGGTGTGATGAAAAGGCTTTATTGCCACACCTTTTTGCAAGGCCTTTGGACCTTCCCAAATAATGCTATTTTAATCACCTCTTGGTGACTGAATGAGTTATGGCCCTTTTAGATAAACCCTGTGGCAGTATAAAGGCTTTCAGGCATGCCCTCTTACTCCTTACAGGTTTCTATCGGCAATTTGGAGGTAATAATTGAGGTTATAGTGAACCCAACTCCCTTTTTTGGTAGGATGCCTGAGGGCGTTGCTTAACATATCAAGAAAGTCGGTTCTGTTAATAGGTTTCGCCCCAAGGGAGAGTAGATGTCTTGTTATTACCTGACAGTCGATAAATAGAAAGCCCCAGTCTGTCAATATCTTAGACAAAGCCACGAGGGCAATTTTAGAGGCGTTGCTCACCTCGCTGAACATGGATTCTCCGAAGAAAGATGCCCCTAAGGATACCCCGTACAGTCCGCCTGCTAACCTTCCCTCTATCCAGGTCTCTACTGAATGGGCATAACCATTTTTATGAAGTTTTATATAGGCTTTTATCATATCAGGGGTTATCCATGTCCCCTTTCCGCCAGTTCTATATATAAGGGCGCATCTATTTATTACCTCTTCAAAGGCATTATCGAATGTGACTGTAAAAAGTCCTTTGCGAATTAAACTTTTGAGGCTTCTTGAGATGACTATTTCTGAAGGTTTTATTATAAGTCTCGGGTTTGGAGACCACCAAAGAATAGGTGATGGCTCCTCATACCAAGGGAATATCCCCATACTATAAGCCAAAAGCAGCCTTTCTTCAGATAGATCACCGCCTACTGCAAGCAATCCGTCAGGGTCAGCAAAGGATGGATTTGGAAAGGCAATTAGATCGGATAAATAAAAAACTGGCATTGAGTTAGCAATTCTCCTGATACTTTCAACGATTGCATAAATTGCAAGGAACCTGAACTTGCGCTTAAGGATAATTGCATTTACAATCGGTTTTACAGTTAAAGTTATTTTACCACGCTGCTATTTTTTCCCTTCTACATCTTGAGACAAAGGGACAGCGCATCAAAAAAGCTCTGCAGTGGGGTGCGGTCCTCTGAGGACTAACTTCCAACAGGCTTCGCTTATATTACCCAGTGTATTGCCTAACCGAATAAGACCCAGCTTCCTATTTTACTGTCTTTGTATCTTGGTTCTTTTCCCTTTTGGTAAGTCTTTCTTTGCATGAATCCTCTTAACCGGAAGACCATGACTCTTCAAGGCTTCTTAGTACCTACCTGTAAACGCTTTTCTTGGGTATTTTACTTTTTTAACGTAAAGTTATTTAAATTAATATCTCCCCTGCCGATTTAGGTAAGGGAGATATTAGAGTTTAAATGGGATTGCGAAACAGTATATTAATAACTATCCCAGCAGTATCCTTTCTGCCTCTTCGGCGTCAGATTCCATAACATAGGGTATACCCGTTACCTCGGCACACTCTTTTGTTAACGATACAAGGTCGTTTCTGTCGAGGTGTTGGAGGTCAAACTTCCTTGCCCCTGCCATGAGCTGTTGTAGCCCAAGCTTGAGCCTGTCTGCAAAGGTATACATCGCTATAGCCCCATAGGGGAGTTTCTTGAAGTCCTTTCCGAAACGAGACTTAAGGGTCTCAAAGGATATGAAGATCGTCTCTGCACTTTCACCATACTTCTTGATCTCCTGTGGGAGTTTGTCTTCCTCAAGCCACTTGCCGATATTTTTGCCTACAAAGGCAGGGATCATAAGTGCCCTTCCCATACAGACGGCCTTAAAATAGGGGGCACCCATTGCCAGGGCCTTGAATATGTGATCTTCCAAAGAAAAACCACCAGCTATGGCAAGGTCAGGGACATATTTACCCTTCGCCTTGAGCTTGTTGGCATAGTTGTAAGCAAGGGCATGCAGATAGATAGTTGGAATACCCCATTCGTTCATCATCCTCCAGGGGCTCATGCCAGTGCCACCACCAGCACCATCAATAGTGAGAAGGTCTATCTCTGCATCAGAGGCAAAGCGCATGGCCCTTGCAAGGTCTGAGATCCTATATGCACCTGTCTTCAGGGATACGAATTTAGCCCCTACCTTACGGTAGTGCTCAACGGCCTTCATGAAGCCCTCATGCTCTACCATGCCAAGCCTTGAGTGCCTCTCAAACTCCTTAAACTCGCCAGCCTTATAGGCCTTTTGCACCAGACTGTCCTCTGGATTTGGTAGTACAATATAGCCCCTTTTGTAAAGCTCCAGGGCCCTATCGAGGGTCTTGAGTTTTACCTCTCCCCCAATGTCTTTAGCCCCTTGACCCCATTTAAGCTCTATACACTCTACCCCAAGCTTCTCAACGGCGTACTCTGCTGAGGCGAGGCGTGTATCCTCTACATTCTGCTGTAATATTATGGCGCCATGACCATCATACCAATCCTTAAAGGTCTTTACCCTGCGCTCAAGCTCAGGCGAGGACAGGACCTTGCCATCTTTGATCTCCGCCTTAGGGTCCATCCCAACGACATTTTCTCCTATTACGACCATTATCCCTGATACGGCAGCCCCAGAGGCAAGGCCTTCCCAATTGTCCTTTGCTATATCCGTTGACCCCAAGGCACCAGTAAAGATAGGGAGTTTCAACTTTACTTTGTGGTTCTTGCCCAATACCGTCTCCGTCGAGACCGCAGGGAATACTGCCTTATCTGGATCTGCCTCCACGCCTACAGCGCCTACACAGGTGCCCTGAATGTTGAGATGGGAGTAGTCCACTGGATACTGCTTTGTAGCGCCTGCCGTTATCTTTCCAAAGGGCATTGGATAGATGACCTCTCTGCCACGATAGGAGGATTTGCCAACCTCACAAAGGGCTGGACACCCATCGAGACATACTGAACATATACCTGATTGTGGCGCTGGATCAGGCACTCTGTTTTTCGTGCCTGTTGCGCTGCTTGCATTTGCCTGTCCTTGATTCATCTTATTTCCTCCGTTAATTAATAATTAATTTGCGATTAAGTATCACTTAATCATAGGGACAAAAAAATAGCCTTACAGGCTAAAGAAACAATAAAACCAACAATAGGCGCCTTACACATATCCTACCTTACACCTGCCCTCTATAGGCTATTTATCAGACATATAGGGTAGGTGGTGAAGATTCTTACAGGACCTACCAAAGATTCTCTTACCACACTATAAGTATCTCTGCCACATCACCTCCTTTATTCTCCCAAAGCGTTGGGATGTCGTCCTTAAGCAGCATAGCATCACCTATATTCATAACTTCCCTTTGACCATTAATTAGGAGATCTATCCTCCCTCTAAGGACAAAAATAAGCTCCGGTCTTTTATTGAAAGTAAAATGCCCTTGCATTGATACACCTGTGTCAATAGATATTATCTTTGCAGATAAAGGTTGTCCCGATATAACAGGATATTCAACTATGCCTCTACTGATTAATACGCACCTGTCTTTCATAGAGACCTTTCTGAAAATTAGCGGCAATCTCTGTTCTTCATAGAGTTCATTGAAAAAGATAGCAGGATTGACATCCAGTGCCTTGCATAACTGAATCAATGAGTGGATGGAAGGGCTTATCTGATTATTCTCAAGCTGCGATATAAAGCTTGCGGTCACCTTTAACCTATCTGATAGGTCCTTTTGACTCAGATCCCTTTTGGTCCTCAAGTCCTTTACTATATCGCCTATATGAAAATGCCTCTCTTGCTCAGTATAAGTTATGTTTATGCTGTCATCGGATATGAATACCTGATGAGGTTTAAAGATCCCCCTCTGAGGCCTGCCTGTCATCTTGAGTGCCTTAATGTATATCTTATCAGTCCTCCTAAAAAGACTAAAAACCACCTGCGTGATGTGCTTGAGATTAGCCCTGAAGTTCTTGCTGTGCGCCTCTTCCTCAAGAATCCAGTAAGCCACTGTACCGAGGTCAAAGAGGCGAGGGCACATGTAGGTAAAGAATTTATAGGTCTTACCTTCATCACCCCAAAGGTCTTGCATGCCAGTGAGGCTGTCAAATATGTACCTTGCTCCATCTTCCAGAGAGTCCTCTATGGAGTTCAGGAGGGTAGTAAACTCCTCTATCTTTGAAGGGTCCTCGGATCTAATAACCTTAAAGGGACAATGGTGGTTGTAAAACCTCATAAAGGTCTCATCATTCTTACCCTTTCCAGAACTGAAGCAGTCTAAGAGGATAAAAAAGGATCCCTGAGCCACATCGGTCACCTCATTAATGATTGTTTGGGGGGAGCGATTGAAGCTAACATAAATGATCGGCTTTTTATCGGCAACAGACCGGGCTATAAAACTCTTTATAAATACATCAAAAGGAGTCCCAGCGTCGATCTCCCATACTACATTGTCGCCTACATAAAAAGAATCTATCAGCGAATCGAGGGTCTCTATGCCTGAGGATATGTTAGACATTTTTTTTGTTCGTTGCATTTTAAGGATTGCCATTGCCTTTGTCAATATACCCCCAAATCCCAATTTGCCTATAGAAAAAAGGGGGATATGCCGAAAATGCTTTATTGCGATACCTATTTGTAAAAACTCTTACACCCTAAAAACGATGCAAAGGCATTCATCCAAGGGCAACCTAAGACCAAGGCCCTTTTAGATAATTTTGTCGCAGTATAAAGGCCTCGAGGCATACCCCCTTTTGTTATAAATTCCTGTCGGCAATTTTGGGCAAATTGCCAATAGAAATGAGATATCCTACAAATAGACGCTCTCTTGTAGGGCCCCTCTGGCTTTTAAATAATGCAAATATAATCACCCTTTTGTGGGTGAAGGGTTGAGGCTCTTTAATAAACCCTGTGGGCAGTATAAAGGCCTTGAGATCCGAGGGACAGTTAACTGCCCTTTATGGGCAGTTTTACCGTAAATACTGAGCCCTTGTCCTTTTGGCTCTCTACTGAGATAAATCCGTTATGATGTTTTACAATGCCGTAGCAGATGCTCAATCCGAGTCCTGTACCCTTGCCAGGAGGCTTTGTAGTGAAGAAGGGGTCGTAGATCTTATCTAAGTACATCTCCTCTATGCCTCTACCAGTATCAGTCAATCTAAAAACTGCAAACTCGCCCTCTTCAAAGAGTTCGGCAGTTATCTTGCCGCCCTCTGGCATTGCATCAAGGGCATTTAACAGTAGATTCATAAAAAGCTGCTGGATCTGATCGGGATTTATATTTAAGGGCCTTACATCCCCTATACGTCTTTCAACATGAACACCCTTAGATCGTGGGTCGAATCTAACCAGGGCAAGGGTCTTATCAAAGAGCTCTGCAAGATCAGTGGGTCTCTTTTCCTGTGTTGACACCCTCGCAAACCTACCGAGGCTCTGCACAATCCCTGATATTCTGTTAATGTGACTGCTCATAGCGCCCAGTGCCTCTTTCACAAAATCCCTATCTTTGCTCCTTGATAAATCCATAGACATGAGTTCCTGTGTAAGAGAGGATATTGAGGCCAATGGGTTTCCAATCTCATGGCTCAACCCTGCTGTAAGCCTGCCAATGCTTGCAAGTTTTGCCGAGTGCAAGAGTTCTTCTTCTATCTTCTTCCGTTCTGTTATATCTTCCAGAATGATCACATATCCCTCTAAGGGAAACTGTAGGGAATTGATGTTGTACTTTAAGACCTTTCCCCTCTCATCTTTTACGGTGCCCTCTTTCCTTAGTTCGCTTTCAAACCACTCTGATTTGAGCCACCGTAATACAAACAGTATATTTGACTGTTTAGTATCCTGTGGGGCAATGCCGGTTATAAGATGCATGCTTGTATTCCAGTAGTTTATAGTCAACTGTTTGTCCACAGTAGCAATGCCTATGGGGGCACTCTCTATGATCTTTTCTGTAAACTCCTTAAGGGACATAAGTTCCCGCTTCTTTTCGGACAACTCCTTTCTTGACAGCCGCAGGTCCTCTGTCATCTGCCTCACCTCTTCATGAAACCTCTCCCTCTGCTGCTGGGTCAGCAACAGCCTTTGCTCCATGATAATCGAGGCAATGACAGGGCCTATTGACGAAGATAGTATCTTCTCTGCCTCCTGTCTAATCCTCAGCAGGTCAGAGGACTTCAGCTGACTCCTGTCTAAACTATTGCGGGACATGAATTCATTAAGGGCCTTTTCAGCCTCCGAAGGACCGATATAGTTTGACAGGGTACTTTTGATGTCCTCATAACTGAAGGGGACTTGAGAAGACTGCTCTTGTATAATTGGGAGTCCATAGGTCTTTTGATAGGACTCTACAAAGATCATTGCCTGAACCTGTTCCTCCTGTGATTGCTTGGTTATTAAAGATAAACCAACAAAGAGGGTCAGATTCACCGTAAGGGACCAGAAGAAGGAGTGCTCCCATTTCCCCAGACCCTCAAGCCCAAAGAGGGCTGAGGGATTCAATAGATATGATGAGGTGATGCTATGCAAAAGGCCATCGGGATCGATGAGTCCTGCCTTCATAAAGGCAGGCAGGATCAAGGTATAAAGCCAAATGACAAAGGCTGCTACAATGCCCACAATGGCACCTTTTTTGTTTGCCCTCTTCCAGTAAATGCCCATAAAGAAGGCAGGTGCAAAGAGGCTTACGGCCTCAAAGGACTTAAGCCCTAAATCTACAAGGCTGAAAAACTCACCAAAGGTCAGTGCAAATAGGTAACCTAAGAGTATTATCCCCAATATCACCGTCCTTTTGACAACGAGTATGATACTTGAAAGATATGGATTGTCTGCCAGTTTCCTTACCATCATAGGCATTATGAAGGTGTTCATCACCATGGTGCTCAAGGCAATGGCCTCAACTATCACCATTGCTGTAGCCGCTGAAAACCCACCGATAAAGGCAAATAGCCCAAGGCTGTATTGACCCTCAGAAAGGGGCAGGGTAAGGACAAAATAATCAGCAGCCCCAGCATCCATGCCCTTAAGCAACCCAGCAAAGGCGATTGGGACGACAAAAATATTAATTGCAAGAAGATACAGTGGGAAAAGCCAGAGGCCCTTTCTGATTTGGGTCATTGATGTGTTCTCTACCACGGCCATCTGAAATTGCCTCGGCAGCAAGACAATGGCCGACATAGAAAGCAAGAGCAGCACAAACCACTCCGAATAGCTTGTGTGACCTATCCCTCCTATTGCCAATAGCTCAGGCATCCCTGCATCCCTTATACCAGTAAGGACATTACCAATACCCCCGAAGAAACGATAACTGACAAAGAGCCCTACAGAAAAGAAGGCCACGAGCTTTATCACAGACTCAAAGGCAATGGCATGGACAAGGCCTGTGTGTTTCTCAGAGGGGTCAATCCTTCGGGCGCCAAAGACTGCTGCAAAGAGGCCCATTATTAGGGTTATCAGTAATCCTGCCCCAGTGCTATAAAAATCAGAAGTATCCATATTGCTGGATATAATCCCAAGGGTAGCTATCACTGCCTTTATCTGGAGCCCAATATAGGGGGTGATCCCAACAACAGCCACAAAGGTCACTATCCTTGACAACCAGATAGACCTGCCATAGCGTAGACTGAGGAAATCAGATATGCTTGTTATGCCGTTTTCACGGGCTATCCTGATAACCTTAGTCAGGAAAAGGGGAAAGAGGGCAGTCATAAGTGTTGGGCCTATATATATGGTTAAAAAGGAGAGTCCCGATGTGGCAGCCCTTCCCACACTGCCATAAAAGGTCCAGGAGGTGCAATAGACAGCGAGAGAGAGGGAATAGATATAGGGGGATAGGGCTATGCTGAATGGCTTGTGTTTGTTTTTTTCAAAAAAGTAAGCTACGGCAAATATAACAAGGAGATAGAGCACCGACACTGAGAGCACTTCATGGGCTGAGAACATTGCTTATTCAGGGGTATCTCTTAAATATAGGCTCATAATGAACATTATCAAAATAAACACAAGCCAGATAACAAACAGATAGCAGTAGTGACTGTTGCTAAAGATATGCATAAAGGGCCAGTTACAGACCCCTAAACCAGCAAGAAAGAGCGTCACCCAATGGTCTTTATTGAGATTCAGGTCCATCTGCCTCAGAACCCTCTTGTTCATCAATATCATCATCTTCAACGGCCTCGGCGGCCTTGCCTATACTTACAATGCGAGAGTCCTCGCTGAGGCGTTTCAAGAGGACCCCCTGGGTGTTTCTCCCAAGTATTGGGATCTTGTCGACCCTGAGTTTTATTACATTGCCCACGCTCGATATGAGCACCACTACATCAGTATCCTTTACCTGCATCAAACCAACGGCATTGCCGCCTCTGCTAACGACCCTTATTGAGATAACACCCTTACCACCCCTCAATTGTATGGGATACTCTTTAATCCATGTCCTCTTACCAAGCCCCTTTTCTGTAACCGTAAGGATCGTGGCATCTGGCTCTACAACATCGGCAGAGACAACCATGTCATCATTTCTTAGTTCAATCCCCTTTACGCCCCTTGCCACCCTGCCTATTGGTCTCACATCGGACTCATGAAAGTGTATTGCCATACCCTTAAGGGTGCCTATAATAATGCTCTGGTTATCTAAGGTCCTTCTGACGGCTATCAGCTCATCAGCCTCATCCAATGCAATAGCCCTTATGCCTGTGCTCCTTGGATTGCCATACTCAGATAGGGCAGTCTTCTTAACCACACCCATCTTTGTAAAAAACATGAGGTAGCCCCTTGTGAAGTCGTTGACATTAATTGCCGTGGCAACCCTTTCACCCTCAGAGAGGTTCTCCAGGAGATTATTGATATGCCTACCCCGAGACTGCCTGCTCGACTCATCTATCTCATAGACCTTTTTCCAGTAAAGCCTTCCTAAATTGGTAAAAAACAACATATAGTCATGATTAAACCCAATGAACATATGCTCTACATAATCGTCCTCTTTTGTCTTTGCGCCCAAGGTGCCTTTGCCACCCCTTGCCTGGATGTTGTATTCCGAAAGGGGAGTCCTCTTGATGTAGCCCCCATGTGTTATCGTAATGACCATCTGTTCGTTACTTATGAGGTCTTGTATATTGATGTCGCCAGTCTCATTAATTATCTCAGTCTGTCGGGCATCGCCAAACCTTGTCTTTACATCCTCAATCTCTCCCTTAATTATCCCAGCAACCCTCTCTTTACGGCTTAATATGTCCTTGAGGTCTTCTATTAACTTAAGGGTCTCCTCGTAATCCCTGATTATCTTTGAGCGTTCCAAACCCGTAAGCCTCTGTAACCGCATCTCAAGTATTGCCTTAGCCTGTATCTCAGAGAGGGCAAATCCAGAGACCAGAGACCGCCTTGCATCATCAGGGGTGGGGGCAGAACGGATTATCCTTATAATCTCATCCAAATTATCAAGGGCGATCTTCAGACCCTCCAATATATGCGCCTTTTCAATTGCCTTTGTCAAATCAAACCTTGTGCGTCTGTATATGACCTCTTCCCTGTGCTTGAGGAATAAGGACAGTATCTCCTTGAGGTTGAGTATCCTGGGTTGGCCATCCACAAGGGCAAGCATTATAATGCTGAAGGCGCTCTCCATCTGGGTGTGTTTGTATAGATTGTTTAGGATGATCTCAGGCACCTCGCCCTTTTTTATCTCTATGACAACCCTAATGCCCTCCTTCTTTGAAGACTCATCCCTTATGGCGCTTATGCCTTCGATCTTTTTGTCCCTGACCAATTCGGCGATCTTCTCTATCAGTTTTGCCTTATTTACCTGATAGGGGATCTCCCTGATAATGATCTGGGCACCAGAGCCCTTTTCCTTCTCCAATATGGAGGCCCTTGCCCTGATCTTTATAATGCCCCTGCCCTCTTTGTAGGCATTGACTATCCCTGAGGTGCCATATATCATCGCCTTAGTTGGGAAGTCAGGCCCTTTTATGATCCCCATAAGTTCATCGATGCTGGTGTCATAATTATCTAACAGGGCTATAAGACCGTCACACACCTCCGATAGATTGTGCGGTGGGATGCTTGTGGCCATACCAACGGCTATGCCAGCAGAGCCATTGATTAGTAAGTTAGGGACCTTTGTGGGCAGCACCTTGGGCTCATCAGTAGTCTCGTCAAAATTGGGAGTAAAATCTACCGTCTCCTTGTCTATATCAGCAAGAAACTCCTCTGCTATCTTTGCAAGCCTTGCCTCAGTGTAACGGTAGGCAGCCGCTGGGTCGCCATCAACAGAACCAAAGTTGCCCTGACCATCCACAAGGGGATATCGCATATTGAAGTCCTGGGCTAACCTAACAAGGGCATCGTAAACCGCACTGTCTCCATGGGGATGGTATTTCTTTAGCACCTCACCAACAACACCGGCGCATTTTGAATACTTTTTATCAGACAGGAGCCCCTCTCTAAACATCGCATAGAGGATCCTCCTCTGCACAGGCTTAAGACCGTCTTTTACCTCTGGCAATGCCCTGCCGATAATGACGCTCATGGCATAGTCCAGATAGCTGACCTTCATCTCCTCTTCAAGGCTTACAGTAGGGTACTGTTTATCAAAAAGGGACATAATTGAATTACCACCTTTCGCTGAATTTATAGGGTTTTTATTATAACATAAGGTCAGGAGGGACTCTAAGGCAGCTCACCCTAAATTTGCATTAGCAATGTGATGCTATGGCACAAAGGCTTTATTGCGACACCTCAGGCGCTTCTTTGTTATGATGACCTTTTGACCTCAAAAAAAATTCCAATATCTTTACCCTTTGGTAACTGAAGACCTTGGTGCGGGTGATTTTGATTTTTTTTGTGGCAATTATAAAGGTCCTGAGGCATACACTTTTGCTTGTTATAAAATCACTGAAGGCACCTTCTGGGGCAATGGGTTTGACAACTCTTACTGTAATCTGATATAAAAGAAACCTTTCAATCAATCCCTGCAATTCCCGGGTAGCTCAGTCGGCAGAGCAGGTGGCTGTTAACCACCCTGTCGGGGGTTCGAGTCCCTCCCCGGGAGCCAAAATTTAATCCTTTGAACTTCATTGGTGGGTCCCGCCGGTCCC
>CALEDV010000047.1 GCA_937949555.1 uncultured bacterium
GAGTAAATAGAATCCTTATTCTTAATGCTCAAGGAAAAAAAGAGACCGATGGATAGAGAAGTAACAGATATCAAGATTGGAGATCTACTCCCATCGCATACACCTGACAGGTCAAAACTAATAATCCAAGACCTGACCCCCTTTGTTTCCCAAAAAACAGAAGCTTTAAATCTTTCTATCGGCATTTTAGGGCTTACCCTGCCCTGTGGTAAAGGGCGGGTTATTTGTCCCCTGTATCCAGCAATATGATCTTCAGCACATCTATAGGCGCCATGCCGTGTTTATCGGCAGTTTGCTTTAGCGTATCCTCCTCTTTCATCTGTATGCCTCTGTTTGAAAGCCTTTGTTTAGCCTTATCTATTGCAACTCCTGTATCTTGTACAATCTGAGATAGGGTCTTTTTGCCAATGCCTGAGCCAGCATAGCGCTCCTCTATCTCCTTTGCAGTGAGCCCAGCAGGGGCCTTGCCTTGCCCTGATATCTGAGGAGAGGTCCTTTTGCTGATCCCAGGGCCGGTAGAATGCCCTTCTGTCTCCTTTGAGGTGATCCCAGGGGAGGCCTTGCCTTGCCCTGATTTAGGAAATGCCTTTATGATCCTGTATATCTCCATTGGAGAGGTGTTGTTTGCCTCTGCTATCTTGTACATGGGCTTGTCTAATGACTCGATGTTAATGCCCCTCTTCTGTAGTTCTGCCACAGCAGCATCCAGGTCAATACTTGTCCTGTCAGCAAAGTTCCTAAGGCTGAGTTGCTCTGCCCTACTGAAAGGAGGTTCAAGCGCCTTGTCTGCTATCCATGACTCCTTGAGGTGGTCGCTGAGTTCGAGCACATAGCTTAAGGGCGGTACCCTGTAAATAGATGCTATAACGAAGACTATGGTAAGCGCTGAGGCAATGGCCAGTTCCTTTTTCAGCGAAAGGACTCGTTCTGCCTTTTTAACGATATAGGCCTTCAAGACAGCCCAGTTCAAATAGATGTGATAGCTGGCCCCAAGGGCAAAAAGTAGACTCGTGAGCACATGCATATCAGTCCAATTTTCCTTTGTAAGATACAGAAGCCTCCAGTTCACCCAGTAGGCCACCTTACCATGAGGCACAAGGTAAAGTACAATGCCTGATAGGGTCATGAATATGCTACTTAATGCTGTGAGTAAACTTATAAAACCCCTTGTGTGAAACCTTTTTTCTGCCATAAAAAGACTCCTTAATGATAGTTTTGTAATGTCAAAGGTTTTTTACGCATAAAATCCCCTAACCCTGTTGTCTATCTTTGGTTACCATTACATAAAGACAGGGCAATAGGAATAATGATACAAAGATAACAGCTATAATGCCTCCGATTGCCGCCACTGCCATTGGCTGAAGCATCTCACCGCCTGATTGCAGGTTCAGGGCCAATGGGATCAGACCTGTTATGATCATAAATGAGATCATAAGGCGCGGACGAAGCCTTATGCTTGCTGCATTTACTATGGCCCTTATGGGAGAAGATTCCCCTTTTGCCCTCAATTCCTCTGCAAGAGATAGTATCAGCACGCCTCCGTTTATGTGGGCTGCGAACATTATAAGTGCCCCTATTAATACAGTGGCCCCCAGGGGGAGGTTTGTCACCACAAGGGCTATAATGAGCCCTGCAATGCAAAAGGGCAGGGTGCCTAAGATAAGCGCAGGGAGTTTAAGGCTATTGAACTGTACAGCAAGGGCAACAAAGGAGAAGAACACCGCAAAGGCAAGGATCGCAAGCACATTAATCAGCATCTCCTTCATCATCTGGGCTTGGCCCCCGATGGAGATGCTGTATCCTGCAGGCATGTCAATCTTTTCAAGGGACCGTTGTAGTGACTTCAGGGCCTCACCAATGCTTGTGCCTGATGTATCGCCCCTAACAACAACCTGTTTGACCTGGTTGTAGCGTATAATCTCCACTGGGCCCGTTGCAGGCATTACCTTCGCAACATCGCTTATTCTTAGATATCCGTTTTTTACTGGCAGCAGTGGTAGCATCTCTATAGCCTGTCTCGAGGTCATCATCTTTTCAGGCACAATTGCCCTGATGTTGTATTGCTCAGACCCCTCCCTGTATTTTGTAGCCACTGCCCCAGATATCAAGGACTTAAGGGATGATGAGATGTCTGACACTGATACCCCAAGCTCAGCAGCCTTTGCCCTGTCTATCTGCACCTTATACTCTGGTTTGTTTAGGTCCATCGACACATAAACATTTGTAAAGCTCTTAAGATCTGTCATCGCACCTGATATATTCCTGGCAAGGGAAAAGAGTTGTCTGATGTCCTGCCCTGTGACCCGCACCTCAATCTCTGCCTCACCAAGACTACGAAGGCCTTTTACCTTCATTGGGGCCACTATCAGCTTGCCACCAGCAACCTGTATTTGGGATATAATTGGGCGTATTTTCTTTAAATAGTCTTCAGTGCTTACCTTGCGGTTATTTTTTGGTACAAGCTGAATGTTCACCTCACCTTCGTTGGCTATCTCATAGGTATACAGCCCCCAGACCTTGCCACCAGCAAGGGTAAACATGCTATCTATGAGGGGATCTCCTTTTAGTTTTTCTTCAACCTGGCGGAGCACCCTGTCCGTTTCTGAAATAGATGCACCTGTAGGTAATCTCACCTTCACCATTACCCTACCGTCATCCATACGGGGCAGAAACTCGCTCCCAAGCCTTGTGGCGAGAACCCCGGCTAAAATCAATAGCACTAAGCTTGCGGCTACTATGAACCACTTGTGTTTGATGCCGAGATAGAGGAGTTCAGAATATCTATGTACGAATCTTTCAAAGAGTTCTTCAAAGCGTGATTTTTTATGAGATACCTGCCCAGACATCAGTGTTACGCTTAGCATGGGCGTAATTGTAACTGCCATTAAGAGGCTTATAAGGATAACGCCGGCAGTGACAAGGATCAATTCTTTAAATAACAGACTGGTCAGCCCTGGGACCAGAAGAAATGGCAGAAAGAGGGCGAGAAATGATGCTGTTGCGGCGACCAGTGCCTGCCCCACCTCAGATGTGCCTTTAACAGCTACCAACTCGGGCGTCTCATCAGGCATGCCATGAATGAGTCTTGTAATGTTCTCTATCACAACTATGGAGTTGTCCAGGGCTACTCCTATGGCAACCACTAATCCACTTAGGGAGAATATATTGAGCGAGAAGCCAGCAAGTTTCATTAGAGCAAAATTTATCAACAGGGTAATAGGTAGTGCCAGCGCCATAACAAGCACCTGCCTTATGCTACCTAAGAAGAGATACACTGTTATGATCACAAGTACAGCGGCCTCCAGGGCAGTGTTTCTCACGCCATTTAGGGCTGCCTGCACATAATCTGCCTGATTTTCAACCATGCTGATCCTTACATCAGATGGGAAAGAGTCCTTGAGCCTCTCTATCTGATCTTTTACTGCCCCTGCCACCTCAACGGTGTTTGCATCGGCCTGTTTGAGGACACTCAGTTTGATACAGGGTTTACCATTGAGCCTTGTGATGACGCGCACCTCAGCGTTAGAGTCTTCAACAGTAGCAATATCTCTGAGGTAGACCTTGCCAGCAGTGTCATTGTTCGCTATTACTATAGAGGATATCTCGTTTATGTTTTGATACTCTCCCGTGGTACGGGCAATAAACTCACGCTTGCCCTCTGTAATCCTGCCTCCGAATTGTTGAATGTTTTCCTGCCCCAGTCTCTTTATAACCGTTGTTAGAGGAAGGCTGTATTTTTCCAAGGCCATAGGGTCGATGTGCACCCTTATCTCCCTCTTCATCCCACCAACCACCTCTGTGCCAGCCACACCAGATACCGACAGTAGCTGGTCCTGAAGCCAATTTTCTGTCCATGTGCGTAGCTTTACCAGGTCAATCTCCTCTGAGCTTATGGTCAACTGGGCCACAGGCAACTGAGAGGGGTCTGCCTTTATGATTATGGGCGGGTCGATCTCTTTTGGTAGTTGTCGAGCCACCCGTCCCATTGCAGCAAGGGTGTCCTGATAGGCCACATCAATATCAACCCCATAGCGGAAATTTGCCTGAAGCGTGTACATACCTTCGATAGAGGATGACTCAAGGTAATCAAGGCCATCTACAGTGGCCATCTGCCTCTCTATAGGATCAGCTATCTCGGTATCGATATCCTCTGGTGTTGCACCAGGCCACCATATATGCACCTTGATTAAAGGATATGTCATATCAGGCAGGAAGTTTACCGGTAGTTTCAATAGTCCATATAATCCCAGCACCACCAGGGCCGTGATGATAACGCTTGTGGCAATCCTTCTTTTGACAGAAAAACTTGTGACCCTCATTATTGGGTACCCTTAGCCTTGTCTCCTGAATCAGCAGAGGCCTTTTTATCGCCTGAAACCTTGACCTCAATACCGTTTTTAAGACGTTCATTGCCTGCAACTATGACTTGTTCCTTAGGGTCAACCCCCTTTAGGACCTCAATAAGGGCGCCATCTTCAATGCCTGTGACAATCTTTTTGCGGATTGCCTTGCCCTCTGAGATTGTGTAAAGGAACTTTTCATCATTAGGGCCCTGAATCAATGCCTCACGAGGTATGACAAGTGTGTTTGTGGATGTCTTGAGCACTGCCTTTATCCTCACAAACATACCGGGGATGACTGAAGGTCTCTCATGGAGTTTGGCCTCCACGATCCTTGAGCGTGTCTTTAGATCCATTTCTGGGTATATGTGGCTTATCTTTGCATTGAAGTCCCTGTCAGGGAAGGCATCGATATTCACAGAGAGCTTCGTGTTCTGAGTTATTGATGCGGCTACTCGCTCAGGTACAGAGAACTGTATTGAAAGGCTACTGGGGTCAAACATCTCTATCAATGTGGCCCTTGGGGCAACAAAGGTACCTTCAGTTATGTGAAGCTTTGATATAAAGCCATCCCATGGTGCCCTGATTATGTAGTCTCCGAGTCCTTCCTGGATCTTGACGAGCTGGGCCTTTGCCTTGGCAAAGTTGGCCCTTGCCTTGGCAAGTTGTTCTTCAGGGATTGCCCCACTTTCAACCAGTGTCTTGACAGCCCTGAGTTCATCTTCTTCCCTTTTCAATTCCTCCTCAGCAGATATCAGTGAGGCCTCAGCCGATTGGGTCCTTCCAATGGTGAGGATTACAGACCCCTTTTTGATGTAGTCTCCCTCTCTGACAGATAGTCTTTTAACAGGTCCTTCAGCAGGAGAGGAGAGCCTGGCAATCTTGGTAGCAACTATATTGCCAGTAAAATCTGCCTTCTCAGAGATATCCATTATCTTTACAGGCTGAACATCTACAAGGGGGATGTTCTTTTTCTCTTTTGGTTCTGTCTTTGCATCTATACTCTTACTGCACCCACTGAGGAGAAACAACAACATAAGACCAAGACAATAAGTGATAAGCTTCATAGACTGCCTCCTATTGAGAGATTAAGCCTTGTCTTTGATATCTGAAAATCTGCAAGGGCCTTGTAGTAATTTGTCTCAGACAAAAGCAGGGCGGCTTGGGCATCCAGTATGTCTGTGATCGAACCCTTTCCGAGCTCATACTTTTGCTGCTCTATGCGAAGCCCCTCTCTGGCCTGTTCTATGGCCTTTTCACTTGCCCTTACCCTTTCAGCGCTCGATTGGACATAGAGTATAGCGCTCTCTACATCCAGCTTGATCTGAAGAACCATCTTTCTAAGTCGTTCTTGCAGGGCCATGAGTTTTGATCGTTCCTCCGATATCTTCGGTGATATCCGAGGGTCATACAGTGGCGCTGATATGGATAGACCTATAAAGCCCAGGTCGCCTGAATTGCCCCTGGAATTTGCCCTATAACCATAACTTCCAATGCCATAGACAGAGGGCAGATATTCTCCCTTGGCCATCTCAACCCTTTTTGATTGGGCATCGAATTCACTCTTTAAAGACAGATAATCAGGTCTAACAGCAAGGGCACTATCAACAAGTTCCTTCAAATCGTATGATCTGTAGTCAAAAGACAGGTCCCCGTTTATGTCAATCTCTTGTCTTTGATCAAGTCCCATGAGGTCAGCAAGGGTGTGTTTCAGTATAGAGAGGGTGTTTCGTTCTCTTACAATACTCTGCTCTATCGATGCAAGTCGCACCTCTACCCTCAGGATATCTATCTTGGCTGCCTTCTTTACTTCCATCATCTGATTGATGGTCTTGTGTTGTTCGCTAAGGGCCTTTTTTGAAAACTCGAGGGAGTCGATTATATGTCTCTGCCCTATAATGCTGTAGAAAACATTTGATATGTTGTAGATTAACTCATCTTTGGTCCTTATAGACTTGTAATGAGATGCCCTTTTAAGGAACTCTGCAGACTCAATGCCTTCAGTTATACGACCAAAGGTATAGATAGGAACCCTAATTACCATGTCTGCCCTAAAGAGGTTGTCGTCAAAATAACCTGGTTCACCATTGAAACGTGCCTGTATCAACCTCTGGTCATCAAGAAAAAGCTGGTATCCACCCTCTATACCGATAAAGGGAAGGAGTCCGGCCTTTGCCTGATTTAGCCTTGCTGTGGCAGCTGCGATATTGCTGTTTTCAATGGCTATATCAGGGTTGTTCATCAAGGCATGCTCGATACAGTCATTAAGTGTGAAGGTTTTTGTGGCATTAGAATATGCCTTTTTTTCACCGATAGCCTCTTTCTCAACCTTATCTTCAGCAAAGACAGGATCAACACACATCGTAATACCAATTAAAAGAAGCACAAATAATAATTTAAAGGCCTTCATAATCTCTTGCATCTCCTCTTTGTATAAATTTCTGTCTCTCATAACCTTTACGACATTACGCAAGCATACCCGGAATTGTTATTTCAATACAACTCCCAAGATCTCCTCTCTTCTCTCACAGGTGGATTCAAAGGGGTGCCTTTCTTTTATGCAGCTATTACCAAGCAAGGTCCACATAAATTAACTATAGGTCTGTCTTAGTATTGTTTTGTTTTAAGCAACTGGTGTGCCAATCAACATCACTTAGGGTCATTTTGTGGGAGGAGGGAACAAGTCCAACACCTTAAACCCTTCAAACTGTTAGAACAGTTAAGATTGGTTGCCCTGTTAAGTGCAATTTATGCACCCCTATGTGCAAGAATTGCCTATCTTATTAACAAAAGGCTTGTCTATATGCCCTTGCCTCTTTCGAAAATTACGTATGTAATATAGTAGCGCCTTATAAGAGGGAGGTTAAACTGCTCCTCTACTGCCCTGATGAAAGGATACAATAAATACCTCCCTAAATTGCCGTTAGGAACTTAAAACAAAAAAGGGGGTATGCCTCAAAGCCTTTATAATGCGACAAAAAAGGACCTTATTCTTCAGGTTGCCCTTGGGTGAATGCATCTGCATAGTTTTTAGGGTGTATGAGGTCTTACAAAGAGGTGTCGCCATAAAGCCCTTTCGGCATATCCCCCTCTTTTTATATCGGCAATTTAGGGCAATCTTCAGGGCTTTTCTTTAAAAGGTCTTTTATGCTAATATGGGCAAGAGGTATAAACGGTTATGATAACAACTCAAATGGATACTACCACCAGGGAAGACATCGAGAGCCTTGTCAAGACACTCATAGATAGTCACCTTAAGGTTAGCTTAGAAGAATTTGTGCGTATCAATGAAGGACGTGCAAAGGAATTGTCTATTATAGAGAGGGTAATAAGGGTTGAGGAGGAGTTAAAGGCCTTAAGGGAGATAGAGACCTTGCGTATTGAGGCCATGGACAAACGCTTTGAGGCCGTGGACAAACGTTTTGAGGCCCTTCAAAGGGAGATGAATGCCCGCTTTGAGGCCATGGACAAACGCTTTGAGGCCGTGGACAAACGCTTTGAGGCCGTGGACAAACGCTTTGAGGCCGTGGACAAACGCTTTGAGGCCCTTCAGAGGGAGATGAATGCCCGCTTTGAGGCAATGGATAAGAGGTTTTCTTTCATGCAGTGGTTTATTGGCGCGGGATTTACAGTAGTGAGTATTTTGATAGCCCTCTTTGGGCTTTACGGGAGATAACAAGGGCCCGTGTGTAAAAGAAAAAACCATGGATTATGAGGTTATTACAATCTTGCTTCTTTAAAGAGTTCCTATAATAACACTTACATAAAGAAGGCATTAGAGGTAGCACTTTTCTGCCTCATGACCCCTAACTTTAGTGC
Organism: uncultured bacterium; assembly: GCA_937949555.1. Classification (GTDB taxonomy): domain Bacteria; phylum Nitrospirota; class Thermodesulfovibrionia; order Thermodesulfovibrionales; family Dissulfurispiraceae; genus DUZI01. Next base: position 8,160 of record CALEDV010000047.1, read on the forward strand.
CCACAAAGTTGCGGTTACCGCAATAACGAACATCCATTAGGACATCTGATATGACCTCTCTTATCTCAACAAAGGCATCAGGGATATCAGTAGCAGATGCGATTGAACTGAAAAAATAAAAAAAACAATCAATAGGCACAAAATTTTTATCCTTAAAGCCCTCCTTTTGAATTGTTTGCTACTAAACCCAACCGAAAGGCTAACTCTCCTTGCCCCCTTTTAGCTAAAAGGGGGATTAGTCCCCCTTATTTAAGAGGCTAGTATCTAAGCACTTCCTGCCCTTCAATTAAGGGCAGGTTGGGTGAGGTTTAGAGTTCAATTGCTGCTAAATTCCTTCAGGCAGAAGTATCAATAAAAACAATTGCTTTTAATATCCAGAGCGCCAACTTAAAATTAAAGTTGGCAGTCATTGGGCGTCAACTTAATCCCTAATTTCTTCATCTTCTTTTTTAGCCACTCTCGGCTGAGTCCATGCCTCTTAGCCGCATGAGACCTATTACCGCCAGTGTCTTCCAAGAACCTTGAGATCACTTAACTCTCATGGCTTCTGCATCTTATATCTTTAGTCATATCTACAATACTCGTTGTCTCTATTTGTAACTAATAGATATAAGTCCTTTGAATCAAATATTTTGTAGCCCCTTGGAGAAGGCTTTGCTGCCTTTATTTTGCTTTAAGCATGTGTGGTTTGACTCCTTATATTGTCAAAATTGATGGTATGGTTTTAAAGCGCTTTGTTACATACTGTCAAGGTTAGCGTTAATTTAAACAGGCTGTAGAAAAATTATTAGGGAGAGGTAAAAACAAATGGGCACAGCGCAGCTGTTTGAGTTAGTTAGATAAAGGTTTTAAAAGGGTGCAGGTGAGGACTGTTATCAACTGATATAAACCAAATAAAAAGTGGCGGTGCAGGGATTTGAACCCCGGACACTGCGGATATGAGCCGCATGCTCTGACCACCTGAGCTACACCGCCTTTGAATTAGGGTCTTGATTATATCAGAGGAAAATACCTTTAAGCAAAGGAGGCTAATTGAGGTATGGCAAAAGTAACCTTATATTCTTTTCCTGAGTCTCATCAACAAAGGCAGGTTTTCTCAATCTCCTGCCTCTTTTGGCATTCTTTGTAGAAAGCAGGTGCCTTTTGTATGCCCTGCTTCTCTTTATTTTTCCACTGCCTGTAACCTTAAATCTCTTGGCAGCTCCTCGGTGAGTCTTTATCTTTGGCATTTCAAAAATCTCCTTTCATCTATTTTATTTGCTGCTTGGTCCAATCACCATTGTAATGTGGTTGCCCTCAAGCTTAGGTTGCTGCTCTACATTAAATTTACCCTCAAGGGTTTCTGTAATCTTTGTAAAGACCTTCATACCTATATCTGGTCTCACTATCTCTCTTCCTCTGAAAAACATTGTAACCTTAGCCTTGTCTCCATCATCAAGGAAACGTCTAATGTTTTTAACCTTTAATTGAAGATCGTGATCCGTTATTTGTGGTCTGATCTTTACCTCTTTAATATCTGAAGTTTTTTTGGACGACTGTTTCTTGCTTATCTGATATTTATATTTTCCAAAGTCCATTATCTTACAGACAGGAGGGACAGAATTAGATGCAACCTCCACAAGGTCATACCCTCGTTCCCTTGCCATAACTATGGCTTCCCTGGTTTGAACTACTCCGAGCTGTTTGCCTGTCTCATCAATAAGACGGACTTCCTTTGCCCTGATTCCTTCATTTGCCCTAATATCTTTGTTTATACTCTCACCTCCTCCATTTTTATTCTATTATACTTTATCGTTAATCTGTTTTTTTAACATCTCTATAAGCTCATCGACATTCATGTATCCAAGATTATCGCCTTTTCTGCTGCGAAGGGTTATCTTACCCTCCAGGGACTCCTTTTCTCCTATGATTACTTGATAGGGTATCTTTTTGAGTGTTGCCTCTCTGATCTTAAATCCGATCTTTTCGTTCTCTTCATTGATCTCTACCCTTATTCCAGATTGTCTTATATTAGCATATACGGCCTTTGCAAAGTCGCTGACCTTCTCTGATATGGTAAGGACAATTACTTGTATAGGAGAAAGCCACAAAGGAAATGCGCCTTTATAGTGCTCAATAAGCACACCGAAGAATCTCTCAAGGGAACCCATCAAGGCACGGTGAATCATTATAGGTCTGTGCTCCTTACCATCCTTGCCTCTGTATGTAACATCAAATCTATCTGGGAGATTAAAATCTACCTGAATAGTGCTGCACTGCCAAGACCTATTAAGAGAATCCTTGATCTTGATATCAATCTTTGGTCCATAAAAAACCCCCTCTCCTGGGTCAATCTTGTAAGGCAGACCCTTTAACTCAATTGCTTTTTTTAGGGCTTCTGTTGCCTTTTCCCAATTGTCCAGTGACCCCACATATTTCTCTGGCCTTGTAGAGAGATATATATCATAGGAAGAAAACCCAAAGGTGCTAAGGATAAATAGGGTAAAATCCAATAGGTTTAATATTTCATTATCTAATTGGTCCTCGCTGCAGAATATATGGGCATCATCCTGGGTAAATCCCCTGACACGCATCAATCCATGCAGCACCCCTGACCGTTCATATCTATAAACGGTGCCAAGTTCTGCGTATCTTATAGGAAGCTGCCTATAACTTTTTAGTGAGCTCTTGTATATAGATATATGGAAAGGACAATTCATTGGCTTGAGCTCATAGGACACATTATCAATGTCCATAGGAGAGTACATATTCTCTCTGTAGAAATCCAAATGCCCGCTGGTCTGCCAAAGATTTAATCTTGCTATATGGGGTGTGTAAAGGATACTGTAGTTTGCCCTCTCATGCTCCTGACGCCAGAAGTCTTCGATAGTCCTTCTTATAGTTGCTCCTGCTGGGTGCCATAGTATAAGCCCTGACCCAATGTCTTCATTAATGCTGAATAGATCAAGTTCCTTGGCAAGCCTCCTATGATCTCTTTTTTTAATCTCCTCAAGAAAATCCAGATGTGCCTTGAGTTCATCCTTAGTGAAAAATGCGGTGCCGTATATTCTCTGAAGCATCTTGTTTTTCTCGTCACCTCTCCAGTATGCGCCTGCAATGCTAAGAAGCTTAAAGGCCTTAATCATGCCTGTTCTTGGCAGATGAGGACCCCTGCAGAGATCTACAAAGCCATCTTCCTCGTAAACTGTAACCTCAGCATCCTGAATCTCTTGAAGGATTTCTACCTTATATGATTCCCCCTTAGAATTGAATAGTTCTAATGCATCTCCCTTCCCCATTGTCTTCCTTATAAAGGGCGAATTCTTTTTTATTAACTGGGACATCTTTTTTTCGATTTCAAGCAGGTCCTCTGGTGTCAGCGTATGAGACATATCAATGTCGTAATAAAAACCCTCCTCTGTGGCTGGGCCAATTGCAAACCTTGCATCAGGAAAGAGTTCTTTAACGGCGTGAGCAAGCACATGAGAGGTGCTGTGTCTATATATTTCAAGGGCCTCCTTTGAAGGAGGTTGTATAAGACCTATTGTTGATTCTGGGTTAATATCTTTTAATGCCGATAAATCCAAGAGGTTGCCCTCTAAATTTATGGCAAGGGCCTTTGAATCGGTGATAAGTTTCTGCAGTTCAGCCAGCGGCAACTCCCTTGCTTCACCCTCTTTTAGTAAGACTTTGATGTTTCCTCCTCATTGACTATTGGGGATTTTATTTAACAGATTTATAAATTGTAATATATGTCAAAATATAGAGGCCTATTTTACTGATGATAATATATTTTTGCAATGTCTTCAGAAGGTTTCATTGTTCGCATGGCTTAGATGCAGCAAAAGGCTTAATCCTTAATTTATTGAGTTGCACATAAATATAAGGATAACCTAAAATAGCATTATGTCAATAGGTATAATAGGTGGAAGTGGACTTTACAAATTAGATAAACTTCAAAAGCCCGAACAGGTGGCAATTGCAACACCCTATGGTGCCCCTTCATCATCCTATCTAAAGGGGGAAATTAATGGCGCTGAGGTTATCTTTCTTGCAAGACATGGCGATTCACACAACATCCCACCCCATAGGATCAACTACAGGGCTAACATATGGGGCTTTAAAGAGCTTGGTGTTGGGAGAATACTCTCTATAAACGCCACAGGAGGAATCAACAAAAAATTTACTCCAGGCTCAATTGCACTGCTTGATCAGATCCTTGATTTTACCTTTGGAGCGAGACAGTCCACCTTTTTTGAGGAGGGCAGAGTTACACACATTGATTTTACGGAGCCCTTTTGCAGGGATTTAAAATCACTTGTGATGGAGGCTGCAAAGACCCAGGGCATTCCATTGATCAATCAGGGGGTTTATGTATGTGTTAATGGGCCCAGACTTGAGACCGCTCAGGAGATCAAATTTTTTGCAAGCTCTGGTGCCGATGTAGTCGGGATGACACTTATGCCTGAAGCGGCCTTGGCAAGGGAGATGGAGTTGTGTTTTTGCGGGCTTTCGGTTATTACCAATGCCGCTGCTGGCATTTCAGAGGGTAAGCTTACGGCAAAAGAGGTAGTTGAAAATATGAAGAGGTCTTTAGGCAATGTGGGGAGAATTATTGAAGCCCTATCGCCTTTGTGTCAGAGGGAAGAACAACGCTCCTGTGGTTGTACAAATGCCTTAAAAGACGCCGCTATTTAATCATGTCTCCTAATCTTTTTTCTCTTATGTGCTATGAAATTTACCCTGAGACATAAGATGATCCTTTTCATATTTATTGTATTCATTTCTGCAACAGTACTTATACCTTTATTAATAAAACCCCATATAATAGAAAACAAGAAAAGAAATCTTGCGGCTTATTTAAGGCAAAGCGCTTTAGGATTAGAATTATTACACCTGCAGGATAATATTACGCCTCAAAAAATCAATGATGCCACAGGACATATTATTAAGGCAGGAAAAGGCATATCAATGATTGAATATTATCCAGCAAAGGACAATCTAATCCCTGTTTCTGATAGTATCAAACTTAATGAAAGGGACAGAGAGTCATTGCTCGATGGCAAGCCTGTATATAAATGGGACAATCTCGCATTGACCCTTTATTATCCTATTTCGAGCATTAATAATAAAAAACCGTATCCCATAATTGTTATATACGGTAACGGTGCCGACTTACAGGAATCTGTTAATAATGAGCTCTTTTATTACTATTTGCTGTTTTTTTGCTTTGGCATCCTGTTTGTTGTAACGAGTTTGTGGTTGACCTTTAGAATTACAGCTCCACTGATATATCTCTCTGAGGTCACCAAGGATGTCGCCCATGGCTCATCTTCCCTATCAATCACTAAATCCTTTAAAGGAGAGGTGGGCGCAATAGTAGACAACCTCAACATTATGATTGCCAGGATAAATGCTGCCCATGACGAGTTAGAGAGCTATACAAAGAATCTTGAGCATATCGTTGAGCTAAGGACCCAAAGGCTTAACAAAGCCCTTGAGGAGATATACAGGCAGAAAGAATATGTTGAAAACATAATATCTGCTGTGGGCGCCCTCATTGTGCTCCTCGATAAGGAAGGTAGAATAATGTTGTTTAACCGCACAGCCGAAGAAACCCTTGGCTATAAAGAACCTGAGGTTCTTGGCAGGCTGCCATGGGAGATTTACATACCTGAAGAAAGCGTTCCAATTGCCATAGAAAGCTTCAAGCAAATGACAGAGGGTGTAATGGATTCAGTAGAAATAACAATGCTAACAAAGGAAGGCGCAAAGAAAACTGTTCTTTGGCGTACTACGGTGATAAGGGAGGATAACAAAATAAAATACTTGCTCGCCACTGGGCTTGATATATCGGAAAAGAAGAGGCTTGAGCAATACATAATAGAGGCTCAAAGATTTCAGTCCATATCTACGATGCTCTCAGGACTTTCACACAATTTCAATAATCTGCTTGTGGGCATCATGGGATATGCTGGACTTGCAAGATTGCGCTTATCATCTATGTCTGAGGGGAATGATGTTAATGAGATAGGAAAGCATCTTGAGATCATTGAAAACTCTTCTCAAAAGGCTGCAGACCTTATAAAGCACCTTAGGGGTTTCACAAAGAGGACTGACTATGAAAAGGTTTCGATGAGTTTAAACGAACCAATTATGAATATCAATGCCCTGGCAACAGTTGTCTTTGGCAACAACATCAAACTCCAAATAGACCTTGCTGAGGATCTAAACCTTATCAAGGCAGACAAACTCAATATACAACAGGCGCTCATGAATATCTGCATAAACGCCAAGGAAGCCATGCCTGAGGGAGGAGTGCTCAGTATTACCACGAAAAATGTTTCCATCAAGCAGGGCGAGATCAATATGCTCCCTGAGGGCAAGTATGTCTTGGCAATCATATCTGACAGTGGTCACGGCATAGAGAAAGAGATAATATCAAGAATATTTGAGCCCTTTTTTACAACAAAAAGCATGATAGATCATATGGGATTAGGACTTACCCAATCTTACAGCATAATTACTGATCACAGAGGAGACATCACCTTAGATACCGTTCCAGGCAAAGGGACTACCTTCAGGATTTACCTGCCCACAAGTTGACTTCAAGCATCATTTGTTCAAAAGAATGCAACTTTTGTTGCAAATATTTATTTTTTTGTTGACAAATTGAATTTTATGAAATACAATATCTTTTAATATGTTGAAAACATTATTTTCTTCATCAATTAGGGCTGATGTGTTGGCACTGCTCCTTAATAGTCCGGAGGACAAATTTTACATTAGGGAGATATCAAAGCTGCTTAAGAAGAACCCTTCAGGCATAAAAAGGGAGCTTGATAAGCTACAAGAGATGGGTCTAGTTAGGAGCGAAAGGGTAGCAAACCTCAAGTACTTTCAGGCAGACCGGCAGTCTCCGTTGTTCTCTGAATTAAAGGATCTCATAGCAAAATCCCTGGGTCTTCCAGGGGCATTAAAAAGACTACTGAAGGCAAACTCAATTAAGGCTGCCTTTATATGCGGACCCTATGCTGCAGGCGAAGAGACACTCACAGTGGACCTTGTTGTGGTTGGTTCATTTACCTCTCCTTTGCTTACAGGTTTGCAAGAGATTGAGAAGAATTTTAATAAAAAGATCAATTGTACTCTTATAAATGAAGAGGATTTTAAGATAAGGAAAAAGAAGGATTCCAATCTAAAGCGCCTGTTGGCAGAAAAGCGCATTACGCTTTTAGGGAGAGTATAAACCTGAACCTGCAAAATTTTGCAGAACTAAGAAAGGAGGTGAACTAAGATGGCAGCAACCAAGAAGGCTCCGGCTAAAAAGACCACAGCTAAGGCTCCGGCTAAGAAGGCCACAGCCAAAAAGAAATAGTTTTTTCATTTTTAAAAACTGAAGGAATACCCAAGAGATACTTGACACTATCTATACACGAAAGATTTTGGGTATTCCTTTTTTAATTTTATAGGATGAATAGACTGGGGTCAGGTCTTGAAATATAGAGTAAAATACTGATTTAGGTCATTAAGGATAGAATATCCACTGACAGCCCCCAATATATCATGTAACATCCGAAGGCATGGAGCGGTTATCTCAGCACATTATGGGGATATACACTAAAGGAGGTTACGAAATATCTCGGGCTACATTACACAAGCAAGGCATTAAGGGAAGTTGAACTTAAAAACTGATAGATCAAGACCTGACCCCAAGATATGTCTTTTATTTTTCACCTTTTCTTTGATACAATTTTTCTAAGACCACAGGCAAAGGGGGGATGTGAAAATGGGTAAGGCCTCAGAGATATCCTGGCAGGAGTTAAAGGAGATGATCTTTGCATTGAAGGAGCAAGGTGCAGAGACGGACAGGCGTTTTCAAGAGACAGACCGTCTTATCAGGGAACTAAGAGAAGACAGCAAAGAGACGGACAGG
>CALEDV010000048.1 GCA_937949555.1 uncultured bacterium
TCCAAAACCACAATTGCTGCCAAAGATAAAAAAAGACCTTGCAGGCCTAAAGATGAAAAATATCTGGATGCTTAAAGAAGGACAAAGCATAACCATCTAATTACACCTTAAATTGCCGATAGGAGTAAGAGGGTGTGCTGAAAGGGCTTTATTGCCACACCCTTTTACGATACCTCTGTACCTTCACAGATAATGCCAAACTAATCACCCCTTGGTGACTGAATGACCTATGGCCCTTTTTAATAAACCCTGTGGCAGTATAAAGGCTTTCAGGCATGCCCTCTTGCTACTAAAGGTTTCTATGGGCAATTTTGGGTTACACCTAATTCAACGAAGGGCATAAATAAAGTATTCTATGTTGCCCTTCTGCCCTGTGATGGGGGACTGCATAGAACCTTTTACACAAAGCCCTATTTTCTCCATAAACTCAGTGATTGATGTTAGAGCCTTCATCCTCTTTTCGGCATCCCTTACAATACCGCCCTTGCCAACATCGCCTCTTCCAACTTCAAATTGAGGTTTTACAAGTGCAAGTATCTCTCCCCTTGGTTTAATTAATCTAATCACAGAGGGCAGGATCATTTGCAGAGAGATAAAGGATACATCTATTACAGCTATGTCAGCAGGATGATCAAGAATACATGGATCAATATACCTCGCATTAATTCTGTCCAACACTACAACCCTGCTGTCCTGTCTTATTTTCCATGCAAGTTGACCGTAACCTACATCAACACAATAGACCCTTTGAGCACCTCTTTGCAACATACAATCGGTAAAACCCCCTGTGGAGGCTCCAACATCCACAACGCTCTTACCCTCGGGAGAAATAAGAAAGAAATCCAGCGCTGCCTCAAGCTTGATACCGCCCCTGCTTACATACTTAGTAGTTCCAGTAGATACTATAGGGACATTCACATCAACCATCGAAGAGCTTTTAATCACCACCATCCCATGGACAGACACATTTCCTTCTTCTATGAGCGCCTGCGCAGCCTCCCTGCTTTGGGCAATGCCACGCTGAACAAGAATCCTATCAAGCCTGTCTTTCATCTACCAACACCTGTGATTTAACTCATTCCTTTGTAGTTTTACTAAATCTAATCCAGGGCATTTTCTATCTTATGTAAGTTCCATAAATGGAGTACACAAAATGACCGGTAATAGTAAAGGCATCCTTTCCAAGTTCATCAGGAAGGGGCCAAAAGGGGTCTGCCTCCCTTAAGGCCCTCATGGCTGCATCATCAAGCACCTTATGACCTGAGGTACGGACCAGTTCCACAGACCCTAATTGTCCATTCTTTTTTATCGTAAATTTCAGATAAAGATCCCCGTATATACCTCTCTCTGCGGCCTCATGGGGGTATCTCCATACCCCTTCAATACGCTCTCTGAGTCTCTTGAGATATCCATGATACTTAAACTCCTTCGTATCAAAGGTTATAGTGCCTTCTTTCTCAGTAGTAGGTTTATCTGCCCTTGCGATCTCCTTTATAACATCCTTATCAAAGATCCTCTCCCTGAAGGTCTTCCTCTCAGGCATACCCTGTTTTGATGCCCCCTCTAAAGCCTGAGGCGCTAACGATGGAGGTTGTGCAGATTGATCCACCTCTCGCTGTATCTGTCTTTGTGATTCTTTTTTGTCTCTTGCTCCATATCCGCTATCCTGTGGTTTACTCGCCAGTGCGCTGGTTCTATTATCTGATTGATTGTCTCTCTGCCTTTTCTGTAGGTTTTTTGAAGGGCCTTTAATCTTAGAACCGGTCTTTGCCGAAGAGGAGTATCCTCCTTTTGGGATAGGCAATATCTCTGTTTTTTTCTCCCTATCCCCCTCCGCAGGCCTTATGAGATCAGCATAAAAGACATCCCTTTTTATGTCTGCCTTTTCTTTGATAAAGAAAAATACTAGGGCTGCTAAAAAAAGGTGCAGAAGAAGAGATAATATAAATGCTGTTCTCATAATATCCAATAATTATAAATCATCAAAAAATATTTAAACTTACCATCTATGGAAATTGGAATTGTCCTAAAGACTTTCTTCCCTTTTACTATAACCCAAATTGAGCAGTTTAGAACCCAACAATGTAATACGCATACTTATTTATAAGCTCATATAATTTTTTACTCATAAACAATATTTATGGTAATATAAACATTATGGGCATGGAAGATCACAAGCTAAAGGTCTTTTGCACTGTAGCAGAAACTAAAAGTTTTTCAAAAACCTCTGAGATCATACATCTTACACAGCCAGCAGTGAGCCTTCAGATTCAAGCCCTTGAAGAGACCTATGAGACAAAGCTATTTGACAGAACAGGCAACACCATAAGCCTTACACCCTCTGGAGAGGTGCTTTACAATTATGCCAAAGACATTTTAGCCCTATATGCTGAAGCCGAAAAAGAGATAGGCAAGATAACAGGGCTTATTAGGGGCAGCATCATGATCGGAGCAAGCACAACTATTGGAAACTATGTGCTTCCGAGTGTTATTGTGGATTTCAAAAAGGCTCATCCGAAGATAAAGGTCAGCGTTGTAATAGGAAACACTAAGAGGATTGAGGATCTCGTAAATGGCGGCGCCATTGATTTTGGCGTTGTAGAGGGTTCTACAACAAAACAAAGGATCGTTGCTGAACCTATCATAGACGATGAATTGATTATAATAATACCCCCTTACCATCCCTGGGCAAAAAGGAGACTTGTATCAATCCTCGAATTGTCAAAGGAACCCTTTATATTAAGGGAGGAGGGCTCAGGCACAAGGATACATATTGAAAGGTTCCTAACAAGCCATGGCGTCAATCTTTCGGATCTCAAGGTGGTCATGTCCTTAGGCGGCATAGAGTCTATAAAACTTGCTGTAGAAAACGGAATCGGAATATCAATTATATCTAAATGGGCAGCCCGCAAGGAGCTAAAATACGGAACCCTCAGAAGCGTAGGGCTAAAAGAAGAGCCTATGGAGAGAAGTTTTATGCTTATACAAGTAAAAAATAATATCATCACCCATGCAGTAGATGAATTCCTTGCATACCTGAGGGGCTACGACTACTCAAACCTCCTCTAAAGCCTTTATTAAAGGGGAAAAATTACTCAACAATAATCCTTCCAGTTCCTTTCTGAAATCTTCCTATTACCCAATGGCTTAGTCCTTGAAAAATTTTTAGACCCACCTCAGGCATAGCAATGAGCAGTCCACCTGAGGTCTGAGGGTCTGTAAGGAGAAGTTTTTGTTCCATAGAAAGGGAGCTTCTAAATTGCACCTTATCCTGTAGATAGGAAAGATTGTTATAGGCTCCGGCAGCCACCATTCCCATATCCATAAATTCGAATACATGGTCCATAACAGGCACTGAATCATTGAATATAACCATATCAAGTCCCGAATCCTTAATCATATTATATGCATGTCCAAGGAGACCAAAGCCAGTCACATCGGTGCAAGCCCTTGCACCTCCATTTATCGCCCTAAGACTCGCTTCCTCATTAAGGGTCATCATCCATCTCTTTGCATATCCAATATCATCCTCATCAATCTTGCCACCCTTAAGAGCGGTTGTTATCACGCCAACTCCCACAGGTTTGGTAATCATCAATAAATCACCCTCTACTGCGCCCTTTGTGGTCAATATTTTTTGAGAATTCAAAATCCCTGTTACAGATAAGCCAAACTTCATCTCTCTGTCATCTATACAATGCCCTCCAACAAGTGAAACTCCAGTCCTTTCAAGGATGCTGAGTGCACCCTTTAATGTGAGTTTCAATACCTCAGTGCCATAGTCGCAGCTTGAAAAACCCACTACAGCCATTGCAGATAAGGGCTTTCCCCCCATTGCATAAACATCGCTAAGAGAGTTACAGGCACTTATGGCTCCAAAACTGAAAGGGTCATTGACAACAGGCGTGATGAAATCAATGGTCTGAATTAGCCTAAGTCCCTGTATTTCGAATATAGCCGCATCATCCCCAGGCCCCACAATCACAGATTCATTACGGGGAATTCCTAAAGAAGATAACAAGTCCTCCAGGTCGCCCGGACCCATCTTCCCAGCTCAACCAGCGGAGCGCACTTTTTCTGTTAGCTTATAGTTCATGGCAAAGGTCTTTGTACATATTTTTTATTATAACCTAATCGCAGCCTCTTAGTTTATAACCTTTGGCTCAGTGCATCGGGCTTAAAAAACTTTTTAGCAGACATTTAGGACCTATCTGTATCAGTAATAGAAAAGCCGCATCATTTCTTTAAAACTGGTAAAATAGAGCATAAAATCTTTTAGGGGGCTATTATGTTTAGTTTTCATGAATGCCTTTTCTCTTATCAGATTAAGATTAAAAAAATCCTATTTGCCTTTTGGAATCAGTATAATGCCTGTTAGAACATTGAAATACAGCAAATTTCTTAAAGAGACAGCAACCAACTATCAATACATCAGTTATAACAGGCTGAATCCCCCCTCAGGGTCTCCTCATGGAGCTATTAATTACTCCTTTCAGGATGCCTTAAGAATCATAAAACCATACATAAGATCCCGATGGAACGAACAGATGAAAGTGGTCATGCCCATAGCAGCATACCTCGCCTTATTTCAGATAATCGTACTAAGACAACAGGTAAACGAATGGGTACAAGTAGCCTTAGGAATTGTCTCAGTAATTGGAGGGCTAATGATGTTTATGGAGGGACTAAAGTTAGGACTCATGCCCTTCGGAGAGACCATAGGTTATTATCTGCCCATTAAGTTGGGTAAAAGAACTGTCCTTTCCATAGCCTTTATCCTCGGCATAGGCGCAACCCTTGCCGAACCTGCCATAGGTGTTTTAAAGGAGGCTGGCAGGATTGTACCTCCTGAAAAATCGCCGCTGCTCTTCGCTATGCTCACTAATTACTCCCATATTACAGTAATAGCCGTTGCAGTAGGAGTAGGTGCTGCCGTTATGCTTGGCATCTTGATGTTTATATACGGTTGGAGTCTCAAACCTCTTATATTTAGCCTGTTAGTTCCTACCGCTGCCCTCACTATATATGCCTCTACGGACCCAATGTTAGCAGACATCATAGGACTCGCCTGGGACTGTGGTGCTGTTACTACAGGGCCCGTAACAGTACCGCTGGTATTGTCCCTTGGTATTGGCACTGCTGGAGTTATCAAGCACAAACACAGTAAAAGGCTTCAGGGGTTTGGGCTGGTTACCCTCGCCTCACTGTTTCCCATTGCAACTGTACTGTTAGCAGGCATTTTTATAAGACATTTCCTTGCCCTGGACATTGCTGAGCCATCACATACAGAAAACCTCATCTCCTCCCTCTCCTCTTCAACTATATTTGAGGGGATCCTTTTAGGGATTCAAGCAATAATTCCCCTTGTGGCCTTCCTGTGGATCGTACAGATAGCTGTCATAAAAGAACCTATTCACAATCAGGGAATCATAAAATATGGGATACTCTTAGCCCTGCTGGGTATCTCTCTCTTCAATATTGGATTGAGTTATGGCTTGTCGCCCCTTGGCAATCAAGTGGGAGCTTTAATACCAGCGGCCTATTCAAATATCCAATCCTTAGAGAACTCACCTTTCTTCTCTGAATCAGTGGGGCTTTGGGTGTGTTTACTCTTTGCATTCTTTTTAGGCTATGGCGCAACCTTAGCAGAACCTGCATTAAATGCCCTCGGTATTACGGTAGAGAATCTTACTAACGGTGCCTTCAGAAAACCCCTCGTAATGATTTCTGTTAGTTTTGGTGTTGCCTTTGGTCTGACTATAGGTGTAATAAAGATGATATTCAATGTGCCCATTGTGTGGTTTATAATTCCAACATATTTAGTTGCTTCTATACTTACTTTGCTATCCGATGAGAGGTATGTAAATCTTGGATGGGACAGCTCAGGGGTGACCACAGGGCCTATTACAGTACCCCTTGTTATTGCCTTGGGCTTAGGTCTGTCCAATGCCTCTGGAGCTGTAGATGGCTTTGGAATACTCGCAATGGCATCGGTATTTCCTATCATTTCTGTGTTGTCTGTGGGTTTATATGTGAGGAGGATGGAAAGAAAAAAGGAATTGGAGGGACAATAAATGGGCAAAGGAAACATTACTGTGCTTACAGACCTCAATCTTATTACCTGTATTGTGCAAAAGGGGGCTGCCGACGACATTGTAAAGGCTGCTGTGGCTGAAGGGGTACAAGGAGGCACCATTCATTATGCCAGAGGGACAGGCATAAGGGAGAGGCTTGGAATACTGGGAGTGGCAATAGAATCTGAAAAGGAGGTTATTAATATAGTTGTATCCACAGAGATGACTGACAAGATATTTGAAGCTATATACTTTGCAGGAAAGCTTGACACACCTGGCATGGGTATTATGTATGTTACCCCTCTTACTAAGGCAGCCACATACATACCGCCTCATCTGCTAAGGGAAAATGAACCTTCCTGAGCTCTTTGCAACTGAAGACCTGCATCTCCCAAAATTGCCCATAGAAACCTGTAGGAGCAAGAGGGCATCTTATACAACTTGACAATAAGAGATTGTATTATATATATTTTTCGTTTAAATTTTAAATTTTATGGAGGTCTTGTGAGGCTTATAGTATGTATAAAACAGGTTCCTGACACCGCTGAAGTGCGTATCAATCCAGAAACCAACACCCTTATAAGGGAAGGTGTGCCGAGCATAATTAACCCCTATGACATGCACGCCCTTGAGGCAGCCATAGCTATCAAAGAAAGAAAGGGAGGCAAGGTTACAGTGCTTACTATGGGACCACCTCAAGCAGAGACTGCCCTCAGAGAGGCAATATCCATTGGTGCAGATGATGGGGTATTGCTTACTGACCGAGCCTTCGCAGGCTCTGATACATGGGCGACCTCTTTTGCCCTGTATAAGGCTGCATTGAAGATAGGCTTTGATATTATTATATGCGGGAAACAGGCAATTGACGGAGACACCGCTCAGGTTGGCCCTGAGATGGCAGAATTTTTAAACATCCCCCATATTTCCTATGTAAAGGCAATAGAAGATATATCCGAGTCATCCATAACTGTCCAAAGGATGATGGACGATGGATACGATGTAGTGCGATCCAAGCTGCCTGTGCTCCTTACAGTGGTTAAAGAACTTAACACCCCTCGACTTCCATCCCTCAAAGGCAAAATGGCAGCAAAAAAGGCGGTGATTAATAAAATGACAAAGGAGTCAATTGAGGCTGAAGAGGATAATTTAGGACTGAAAGGTTCTCCGACAATGGTAAAAAACATCTTTGCCCCTGAAGCAAAAAAGGACAGAAAGATGCTCACAGGCTCTATTGAGCAACAGGTAGATCAACTCCTTGAAGAACTAAGGAGGCTTAAATGCGTATAGTTATAGAGCAAAATAGGTGTATCGGCTGCGGTGCCTGTGTTGAGAGCTGCCCCTACTCTGCAATCCTGATAGAGGCAGAAAAGGCCTCTATCAATGAATATTGCCAACTCTGCCGTGCCTGTCTAAGTGTGTGCCCTGAGGGCGCAATCATCGAAAAATCAGAGGAGTCCGATAACATAGAGGTGGTTGACCTCTCAGCATACAAAGGGGTATGGGTTTTTGCAGAGCAACGAGATGGACATGTAGCCTCCGTTGCCTTTGAACTACTCGGCGAGGGGAGAAAACTTGCAAAGGAATTAAACACCGAACTGTCTGCGGTCTTATTTGGCTCCACAGAGGCAGAAGCTAAGGAGTTGATTCGATGGGGTGCTGACAGGGTCTATCACTGCAGAGATAGAATATTTGACTCCTTCAATGATGAGCCCTATTCACAGCAACTCATAAAACTGATAACCCGATTTAAGCCCTCAATAGTGCTCTCAGGAGCCACTCCTATTGGCAGGTCCTTTATCCCCCGAGTTGCAGCAAGGCTTAGAACTGGTCTCACAGCAGACTGCACTGCCCTGCAAATAGACAAGGACAGCGGCAATCTGCTTCAGATAAGGCCAGCCTTTGGCGGCAATATTATGGCAACAATACTATGCCCAAACCGCAGACCCCAAATGTCAACAGTCAGACCACGGGTTATGAAGAGGTGCGATTATGAGCCGGACAGACAGGGAGAGATAATAGAGATTGCTGCTGAGGGGCTTTCATCAAATACAGAGGTACTGGAAACCCATAAGGAGGCATCCTACTGCAAGGTAAATCTTCAAGAGGCAGAGGTGATAGTGTCAGGGGGAAGGGGGCTCGGCAATCCTAAGGGATTTGAGATGCTACAAGAGCTTGCATCATTACTTGACGGTTCAGTTGGCGCCTCAAGGGCTGCTGTAGATGAGGGATGGATAAAATACAGCCATCAGGTTGGGCAGACAGGCAAAACGGTATGTCCAAAAATATATATAGCCTGTGGAATCTCTGGGGCAGTGCAACATCTTGTAGGCATGTCCTCATCGGACATAATAATAGCTATCAACAAAAACCCAGAGGCTCCCATATTTAATGTAGCAAATTTCGGCATTGAGGGAGATGTCTATGAGGTTGTGCCCCTGTTGATAAAGAAGATAAGGGAGTCAAAATGAACATTGCCTTTGTATTTCCAGGGCAGGGTTCTCAGTGGGTAGGCATGGGCAGGGACCTCTATAAAAGTTTCCCAGAGGTCAAACTCCTATTTGATGAGGCATCTGAAATACTTGACTATAATGTGGCTAAATTGTGCTTTGAGGGTCCAAAGGAAGAGCTAAACAAAACCCATATAACCCAGCCTTGTCTGCTAACTGCAAGCATAGCTGCCTATCAGACGCTCAGGATGAAGGGGATAACACCTTCTATCGTAGCAGGTCACAGCCTTGGAGAGTATTCTGCCCTTGTAGCCGCAGAAAGCATTACCTTTAAAGATGCCCTAATAATTGCTTCTCTGAGAGGCAGATTGATGCAGGAGGCAGTACCCGAAGGGCAGGGTGCAATGGCAGCCATACTTGGATTGGAAAGGTCAAAATTAGAGGCGCTCTGCGCCGAGACAAGAGGTTATGTAGCACCAGCAAATTACAACTGTCCTGGCCAAATTGTCATCTCAGGGGAAAAGGAAGCGGTTTCAGAGGCTTGTAAGAAGGCTCTTGCCGCAGGTGCCATGAAGGCAATACCCTTGGCTGTGAGCGTTCCATCCCACAGCCTGATGATGAAAGAGGCTGCAGAGGACTTTGAGCCTCATCTGAAGGATATAGAGATTAAAACCCCTGTAATTGATTTTATAAATAATGCTGATGCAAGGCTCATTACAGAACCAGATGAAATAAGAGAATCCTTAATAAGACAACTCTACTGTCCTGTGTTATGGGAAGACTCTGTGAGACTCATGGCAAAGACTACCAATGTATTCATTGAAGTGGGTCCTAGCAGAGTTCTGGCTGGGTTAATAAAGAGGATAGTCAAAGAGGCTGTGTTACATAATGTGGAAAGCACAGAGACCCTTAACAAGACCTTAGAGAATTTAAGCAACTGAGATGGTTATTGACTTAAGAGGTCTGAGCAATCCTGAACACATCAAGGGGTTTAAAGATGCCCTTGAAGGACAATGCACCATTAGTGAGGATATAGAAGTATTGCTTGACAATAGTTTATCGGACTCAAAAAGGTTTGAGGCTTACATACGCTCCTGTAACTGCAGGTACGAAAAAAAAGAAGAGATAGATACTTTGAGGATAATCATATCAGCACCCTTTAGTTTTTGCGGATGAAGCCTAATCGAATTTTTAAAAAAGGGTTGTCAAGTTTTTTTCAAGTAAATGTTTAACTACTTCATTAGGGCAAAACTTTTTTGCAGACCTATTAGGACTTACATTATAAGAATCTTTTAGTTTATGTTCACTGAAGGATAAAGATGTAAAGCAAGAAAGCATCGTCTTACACTTTAAACATAAAAAAGGAGGAGGATCAATATGAAGAAAAAGGTATCAGTAATAGGCGCAGGAAATGTAGGTGCATCCCTTGCTCAGCTTATCGTTCATAGCGGCATTGCTGATTTAGTATTGTTTGACATAGTAGAAGGCGTTCCTCAAGGTAAGGCTTTGGATCTATCGGAGGCTTGTCCATTGTGGGGCTCTTCTGTAAAGGTTACAGGGACAAATGATTACAAAGACACAGCATACTCTGATGTCATAGTTATTACCGCAGGTTTTCCCCGCAAGCCTGGCATGAGCAGGGACGATCTATTAGCAGCCAATGCAAAGGTAGTAGGCGATGTGGCAAAGAATACCTGTTCCCTATCTAAAGATGCGGTATATATAGTTGTTACCAATCCCATGGATGTCATGGCTCAGGTTACACTACAGGTTACCGCCTTTGATCCAAACAAGATAATAGGTATGGGTGGTATCCTTGACTCTGCAAGATTTAGGACCTTTGTTGCCTGGGAACTTGGCATTGCCCCAGAGGATGTTGAGGCGCTGGTCATGGGAGGACACGGAGATCAGATGGTGCCTATGCCAAGATTTACTACTGCAAAGGGCATATCCATCACTCACCTTATTGAAAAGGAAAAGATAGACAGCCTTATCAACAGGACAAAGAACGGCGGTGCCGAGATAGTGGGACTCTTAAAAACAGGGAGTGCCTTTTATGCGCCTGCGGCATCTACCTTTGAAATGGTAAAATCGGTAATTCTGAATGAAAAAAGGATGCTTCCATGCTCTGCCTATCTTAATGGACACTATGGATTAAAAGGCTACTATGCTGGGGTGCCTGTGATCTTAGGAGAAGGCGGCGTAGAGAAGATAGTTGAACTGCCTCTCACAGAGGATGAGAGAAAGGACTTTGTGAAGTCCTTTGATGCAGTCAAGGGATTAGTAGAAAAACTAAATGCCGGAGGAGAGAAATAACAAATGGAAAGGACACTATCAATAATAAAACCTGATGGCGTAAAAAGGAATATCCTTGGAGATATAATCGGCAGATTTGAAAAGCACGGACTAAGGGTAGCAGCAATCAAGAAGATATGGATGTCTAAGGAAGAGGCAAAGGGTTTTTATATTGTTCATAAGGACCGCCCTTTTTATGACAGCCTAACCGATTTCATGTCTGAGGGGCCTATTGTGGTTATGGTGCTTGAGGGCGACAATGCTATAGCCAAAAACAGAGAGATCATGGGCGCCACAAACCCTGCAAACGCAGCAGAGGGCACTATAAGAAAGGACTTTGCAGAGAATGTTGAACGCAATATTGTCCATGGTTCTGATGCCACTGAGACAGCAGCCTTTGAGATTGGCTACTTTTTCTCATCCTTGGAGATACTGTAGTTTTTTAAATTTATTGCAATATAAGGGAGGCTCTGAATAAAATCTTCTCAAGGGCAAGTGCCTCCCTTAGTAGCTGTTAGATTGATAAAGAGGAAGAATTTTGTTTACTATATGAGGGAATGTTTTATACCAAGACTCAGTCAGATGCGGGCGTATTTCAGTGGTAGAATGTTAGCTTCCCAAGCTGAAGGTCGCGGGTTCGAATCCCGTCGCCCGCTTATTGAGATCCACTGAATAACCTATGCATTTCATCAAAAATCCTTAACTTCTCCTCTCCGTAGCTTCTAATTATATCCCTAACCTCTTGCGCCGACATTTCCAAATCAATCCTGTCAAGTCTTTTTGTAAAAAACTTATCGGCATAACAAACAATCCTCTCTTCCAGGCTCTGAGGAATCATGTCTCTTGGGGGTAGAGGGAATCCTTTTGCCTCTATATCCTGCAGGCTTATGCCTACCCCTACATGCCTCTCACATAAAAGTCCATGAAGATGAAACCCTTCAGAGTCAAGTATCTGCCTGCCTAAATACCCATGGGCAATGTATGGATAACTACCCTTACAGCCTATCTTTGGCGCATAGGTATAGCAAATACCAATATCATGCAGCAAGGAAGCCTCCATTATAAACTGTATGTTGGGTCGCAAATGATTTACCCTATTGGCTATGTGCAATGCCTTTTTACAAACCGAGAGACTGTGCTGCATCAAAACATAAAAGGCCTCAGAGGTAGTGTCAAAATATTTTGCTAGGATATTGAATACATCCAATGTCTCTTCACCTCCTCAATCACCCCGCTCCAATCTCCCCTCCTTTTTTGCCTAAAAAGTCTTGCCCTAGGATACCAGGGGCTATCCTTTCTATGGAGCATCCATCTCCAGTCAGGACTAAAGGGTAGAAGCACCCACACCTCTCTGTCCATTGCCCCTGCAAGATGAGCCACAGAGGTGTCAACGGTAATGATTATATCAAGTTTGGATATTATCGCAGCGGTGTCAGAGAAGTCCTCTATATCCGATGAAAGGTCTACGATATTATGATAAGACTTTGTTTGGGAGCTTGCCTGTCCTTTCTGCAGACTATAAAATCTCACATCCCTAAGACCTAACAGGGGCTCAAAGTCCTTTAAGGTCATTGAACGGTTCTTATCATCTACATGCTCAGCCCTGCCTGCCCAAACAATACCTACCTTTAACCCTGAGAAGTCAAGTCTTTTGAGCCACCTATCTAAATAGGCGCTACTTGCAGCTATATAGGGCATTTTAGCAGGAATGGAATCGATATGGGTTTGGAAGATATAGGGAAGCGACATCAATGGGCAATAGACATCAAAGGCTGGTAAAGGTTCATCAAAAGAAATAACCTGCTCTACACCATTAACGGTACTTAACAGAGAGGCAAGTTCCTTATGGCATTGCAGCACAACCCTTAATCCCCTTGATTTAACCATATCAATATATCTGACAAATTGTATGGCATCGCCCATGCCTTGTTCTGCAAATATAAGCACTGTTGCTTCCAAGGGGCTCCCATCCCACATAGGGCAATTGTAATCTCTTCTATAGGGCTTGTAGTCCTGCTTTAGCCAACGCCATTCGTGTTCTCTAAAACCCTCTATGTATCTGCCAGCAAGAAGCAGTGCAAGGGAATAATTCCAGTGTATCTCAGGGATATCAGGACAAAGCTCAAGGGCAATCAAAAAATGGCTAAAGGCTGACTCTAAATTGTGATTATCCTTATAGGCAATCGCTATATTGTTATGGGCTTCACAACTCTCTGGATTGCTATGAAGGGCTGCAAGATAACAGGCTATTGCCTCATCTACAAGGCTGCATTCATGCAATAGATTTCCAAGGTTTATGTAGTGTTTAGCCTCTGCTGGGTTCAATACAATTGCCCTCTTGAACCCCTCAAGGGCTTTCATAAATTGCCCCTTCTTTTTATACAGTAAAGCTATGTCGTTATGCCAAAGGGCGTTGTTGGGATTTACAGACAATAGCCCTTTATAAATATCCAATGCCTCCTCCGTATAGCCTAATAAATCCATCACCCTTGCCTTGGCTGATAGGGCTTCTGTATGGCCAGGAGAGATAGAGAGTGCCTTTTCGTAACACTTCAAAGCCTCTTTATACTTAGAGCTATTTTCATAATTGATGCCAAGTTCTTTGAATAGATCTGCCCTTGAGGGGTCTGCTTTAATAAGATTAAATATATCTCGTGAGGACCTCATAGAATCTCTCAGCAGAACATTTCCATGTCTTTTTACTCATGTCTCTGCCAGCCTGCTGGGCTATGCGTCTTAAGGAATGCCTGTTTAAGTATGCCCATTGCAATGCCGATATTACCTCCTCAAGGGAAGGTTCATTCCATTGAGCAATTACCCTGTTGTCCTTAGATATGGTCATTGGAGACATCTGTTTAAGCATTATAGAATTACCCTCCGTAAGTATATCCTGATGCCCTGTATTGTAGGAGGCTATAACAGGCTTGCCACAGGCCATATATTCCATAAGCACAAGATTTGTTCCTCCCTCACAGCGATTTGGGAAAAGTCCAATATCAGTGTTTTTATATAACCGCGCCATCATCTGATTGGGCATAGCAGGAAGGGTAATTACCCTTTTAAGGTCTATCCCGTTAGCTGCGAGTATCTTATTTATAACCTCTGTGGATGCATCCTGAGAGGGTGTAAAAACTATATGGGGAGACCCTGCCATAGTATTCATGCTCTGAGGCCAATAATTAAACCATGTATTGATGAGCATCACATCCTTATACTTATCCTGAAGATATTTATATGCCTTTATTACAATGTCCTGACCCTTTCGGAGTTCAAACTTTCCGCCCGAAAAAACAACAAAGTACTCCTTCAAATACTCCTTATCGGGGTAAAGGGGATTAAATATCACGGGATCGATGCCCTGTATTATAGTAGCGACCTTATCAATGCCATAGTCTCTAAGGACCCTTTCATTCCATGTGGAGCCTGTTATGATGTAATCGAAGAACCTCTTGCCATCCTCTATTATGTCACTGTTTAAAATATTGTCTTCAAAAAAGGTGTATCCGAGATTAAAGGCACCCCTGATATTCATCATAAGTGGACGAAGTGTGTTGCCTACAATTGACTGAATAAGCGGACCCTTTAGCACCAATGAAGGAGTATTCAATATCCTATGGTACTGCTCTGGATTAATTACCTTAGTGCTTAGGAATCTATATTCGAGCTCGTCTCCAAGACTATCATAATTAACGGAATTAGCAATGAGCTTTACATCAGCGAGTTCAGAGAGCTCCTTGACAAGATATTTACCGCATACACCCCAGCCATGAAAACTGCCTACAGGCAAGGCTGCATAAATCAAAGGCTGTTGATGGTCTCTATTATTACCCTGCATATTTTGTATATATCCTCTCTTTCAAGCTCAGGATAGATAGGAAGCGAAAGCACCTGCCTTGATAAGGATTCAGCCACAGGCAAATCTCCACTTTTATAGCCAAGATAGGACATGGCTACTTGAAGATGCAGAGGGATGGGATAGTAAACTACAGAGGCTATTCCCTGAGCATTAAGTCTTTCTTTGATTAAATCTCTATGCTTACTCCTGATTGTGTATTGATGATAGACATGAAGGGCACCTTCTTTTTCAATCGGACAAGACACCGGAATGTCTTTGAGCAACTGGTTGTAAATACTTGCACAATTGCGTCTCTGTTCGTTATACCTGTTTATCCTCCTCATCTTTACCAGCAACACTGCCGCCTGCATCTCATCGAGTCTGCTGTTGTATCCAATCATTTCATGTATGTAGCCCCCTAAGGAGCCATGATTTCTGAGTTTTTTAAGCGATTCGTATAGTGCCTCGTCATTAAACACAACCATCCCACCATCTCCATAGCCTCCGAGATTCTTGGTTGGATAGAAACTAAAACAGCCGGCATCCCCAAAAGAACCTGCCCTTTTATCGCCAATACAAGCCCCAAAGGATTGGGCGCAGTCTTCAACTACCTTCAGGTTATACTTATTTGCAATGGACATTATTTCAATCATATCTGCTGGATGACCAAAGATATGAACAGGCAATATCGCCTTTGTCTTTTCAGTGATTTTATCTTCAATGAGAGAAGGATTTATATTGAGTGTATCCTCCTGAATATCAACAAAAACTGGTTTTGCTCCCACATAAACAATAGCCTCAGCAGTAGCAAAGAATGTAAAGGGCGTGGTAATTACCTCATCTCCATGTCCTATCTCAAGCGCCCTAAGGGCGATGTGTAGGGCATCAGTTCCTGAGGCCACTGACAGGGCATTGCTGACCCCAAGAAATTCCCTAATCTGCTCTTCAAGGGCACGGGACTTTTTGCCAAGTATAAACTGAGCGCCCTCCATAACCTCTGCAATTTCATTTATCACCTCTGTCTTGATATCGATGTAGTTCTTCTTGAGGTCCACCATTGGAATCATTATTTACAGGCTCCTATTGAATCATTAATTGCCTCCACTACCGAAAGGGCATCTATGGCATCTCCTATGGAAACCTCCGGGGGGATTCCTTTATGCACAGCGTGCACAAAGGCATTTAATTCTACCCTCAAAAGTTCCTCGGGGCTTTCACATACTGTTTCATGGAAACTGCAGTCAGTGCCTGAGAAGGCGGTTAACTTCTGCTGGTTAAAGTCAATTGAGTAGTAAAGACCCTGATCCTCATAAACGGTCATCTTCCTGCCCTTGTCCTTTGCAACCCTTCCGGCCTTGAGGATTGCCTTAACCCCAGAAATAAACTCTAACCTTGCAATAGCCAGGTCAGTTCTGTTTGTCACTAAGCGCAATCCATCGGCATCAACCTTTTTCAAGCCTCTATCAATACCCCTTGCCTTTAACAAAGACAGGATAAGATCAATGTCATGAATCATGAGGTCCTTGACCACATCCACATTAGCTGCCCTTTGCAGGAAAGGTGAAACCCGCTCTGTTTCAAAGAACACAGGAGACCCTATTGTTTCCTTGAGGGCAATATAGACGGGATTGAATCGCTCAATATGTCCTACCTGTATGATCAATCCCTTTGAAGAGGCTATTTTTGCAAGTTCCATTGCCTCTGTTACCCTTGAGGTTACAGGCTTTTCAATAAATAGATGCTTGTTGTATGCAAGACATTCAAGGGCAATTTCATAGTGAGTATCGGTAGGCGTCACAATACAAAGGGCATCAGTTTGAGAGAGGGCATCCCTGTAATCCTTAAAACCTTTAGTGCTTAGAAGCGATGCTGCCTCAGCAGAAAGCCCCTCATCTACATCAATCACCCCTGATAATTGGACCTCAGGCAGGGCAGATAGGATCCTTGCATGGTGTCTGCCTAAATAACCTATACCTACGACCGCTATCTTTAACCTCTGTTGCACCTATCCTTCTTTAAGGGCCCTGTATTTTTTAAGCAGCTCACCCTTTAATGCCCTATAACCTTCGCTCTTGAATATCTCCATCATATCTTCAGAGACAACAGAGGCAAGAATTTTTCTTCTTATGGCATTGTCATTTATCTCTCTTAGAACCTTCTCTCTGAAATGCCTTAAAAAAGTCAAGAAGTATGCTATATCCTTGCCGTAAAGGGCTTCAATTTCCTTCTTGATAAAGCTTGCCATTGCAGGACTTGCCCCTCCTGTTGATATTGCCACTTTAAGGGGCCCCCTCTCGACCACAGAAGGGACTATGAAATTGGATAGCTTAGGGTTGTCAGCCACATTGACAAGAAAGGGCGACGCCTCTGCAACCCTTGCATTAACTGCCCTATCTGAAGTAGCAGCCACCACCAAAAAGGCATTACGCACATCAAGGCTTCGAAATTTTCTCTCTATGTGTTTTATAAGTCCCTTGTCTTTTTCTTTGATTAGTCTCTTGGTCAATGTCTCGCTAACAACAGTTACCTCTGCGCCTGCCTTCAACAGGGCCAATGTTTTTCTCTCTGCCACCCTTCCTCCACCAATAACTACACATCTCTTTTTGCTTAGGTTAAGAAAAACAGGGTAATAAAGGGACATTAAATCTCTTTCTGAGCCTTCTGAGAGAATGGACTTTGCGGGAATCGATTAATCAGCTCTCTAAAAACCTCTGTTGCCTTTTGCTGATTTTTTAAACCCCTATAAGAGAGCCCTATGAAATAGAGTGTCTCGTCTGCCCTCTTATAATCAGGGAAACTTCTTAGTAGTCCTTCAAATCTCCCAAGGGCAGCACTATAGGATTCTTTCTTAAAATAAAAGTGTCCAACGAGAAACTCGCTTTCAGCAATGGTATTTCTGCTTTTCTCTATTCTTATGTCAATAACCTCCCTGTAAGGGTTGCGGGGATAAAGCTCTTTAAGTCTCTCAAACTCTCTAAGCGCCTTTTTGGCAGCGCCTGCACCCTTATCAGGCGCCTCAATCTGGTTAAAATAAGCCATAGCAATTTGGTACTGCGCATGAGAGGCATACTGATTGTCAGGGTATTGCTCAATAAACTTTCTGTATTCCTCTGCGCCTGCATCAAAATCTCCATCTTTTATATAAGAATCAGCAATCCTCAACTGGGCAAGGGGCGCATATTTTCTCGTTTGATCCCTGTTTTTAAGCTCAAAAAGCAGCTTTCTGGCATCCTCATAATCTTTGTTATTAATCAGCTCATCGGCCCTGGCAAGATAACGATCGGGGTTATAGGCCTCCTCTTTTTTGACCTCTTTGCTGCAGGAAACACAAAGAACAGCAAGCATAAACACAGAGAAGATTAACAAGTATAATTGTTTTAAACTCATATTTATGTATTAAAACTCTTAAGGATAGATGAAGTCAATAATGCAAGGCAAGGGCTGTGGAATCTCAATCAACCCCTAAAAATGCCTCTTCTGCCTCCCTGTAGAGAAGTTCAGGCTCAGACTTGTACTTCTGAGAGAAATGCATTACCGTCATTCTTCTTACCCCTGCCCTCCTTGCTACAATACCAGCCCATTGAGCAGTAAGGTGATGCCGTTGCTCTGCCCTTTCGTATTCAGTATGGCTGAAAAAGGCTTCACAATATAGGGAATCTGCCCCTTCTATAAAGGGGATCAACTTATCAATATTATCAGCATTAGGTGAAATGTCCATCACATAGCATAGTTTATGACCCTTTGTGAGCATCACGAGATCTGCTAAATCCGATAAGGGGTATCCCTTTTCACCTACTTGTATTATGTAATCACCCTGAGCCTTTGTCCTGATGGCATTCTTCAATTCTCCAAGCCAGGGTCCCACAGGTAATTGCCTTGCATCTAACAATGCCTTGTTGATGTTGATGTGGACATCCTCTTCCACGCAGTATGCAATCACCGGCACCTTATGAGAAAGCACAAGGGCATTCACACTGAAAGCCGCATCCCTTTTGACTGGATTAGCAAAGGTTCTACTGGGGCGATTTATCCTGACAAATTCATTACAGGCATAGAAACTGGCGCGGTTCAATCGGACATCTTGGATCTCAAAAACCTCAAGACGCAAGGGATACTCCTTAATAAGGTTCCAAGTATAGCCTTTCAATTTCCCCTCTACACAATCAATTATCCCCGTTGGTCCATAAATAGACATGGGGGTATCTTTTTTCAGCAATGTCCTGAGCATAGTGTCAAAACCAATAAAATGGTCTATGTGCATATGGGTGACAAAGATATCCGATACGGCATTGAGCTTGCCTTGTTCAAGGGCATCTAAATTGCCTAAATCAAAAAGCATTGCATTCTTACAATGGATCGTCCTTACAAAGAGCACCGGGTCCTCAAAGGGCTTATTGACTATCTCTGCATGAAAAGTTGGTTTCATAGTGTTATAATCATATCCTATGGAACAAATAATCAGTCAACTATTTTTAAGGAGGTATTTTAATGCCTGAGTTAAGAAAGGACCCAGTTTCTGGCAGATGGGTCATCATATCAGTGGAGAGAGGCAAGAGGCCCTCTGACTTTATGTCACCCTCGCAAAAGAGAAAATCCGGTGGGTTTTGCCCCTTTTGTCCTGGCAATGAACACACAACACCCCCGGAGATACTTGCCTTTAGGGAAGCAAATACAGCAGCTAATACGCCTGGTTGGTCTTTGAGAGTTGTGGCTAACAAGTTTCCAGCCCTTCAGATTCATGGCGAACTTAATAAAAGGGGGGAAGGCGTATTTGATATGATAAACGGCGTGGGTGCCCATGAAGTCATAATTGAGACGCCGGATCATCTTCAGTCTTTGGCAACGGTTCCTATAAAGCTCGTCGAGGATGTGCTTTGGTCTTTTTTCTTTAGAATATCTGACCTCAAGAAAGACAGCAGGCTTAAATATGTCCTCATCTTCAAGAATGAGGGAGAGATTGCTGGGGCATCCTTAGAGCACACCCACAGCCAATTAATAGCCCTTCCCATCGTTCCTCAGCGGGTCAAGGAAGAAATGGACAATTCAAAGAAATACTACGACTCAAAGGAACGTTGTCTAATTTGCGACATCATAAATCAGGAGATAGAAAAGGGCAAGAGGGTCGTTAGTGAAAATGACCATTATGTTGCCCTTGCCCCTTTTGCTGCTAGAGACCCCTTTGAGACCTGGGTGCTCCCGAAGAGGCACGAGTCAAGCTATGGACCAAAGGATAAGAGTTTCCTTGGCCTCGCTGAGATGCTTCAGCGGACGCTTAGACAACTTGATAAGGTGCTTGATACACCGCCATACAATTTTATGCTCCATACCTCACCCTTTAAAGAGGAACAAAACGACTTTTATCACTGGCACATTGAGATACTGCCGAGGTTGACAAAGAGGGCAGGGTTTGAATGGGGTTCAGGATTTTACATAAACCCAACCCTCCCAGAGGAAGCAGCAAAATTCATGAGAGAAGCAAAGATATAATTGTTTGCAATGGATATTGCAAGGCTTGATTATACTGAATTAAAACGGATTTCAAGGATTCATGAGCTTACAAAGGCTATTATCGCCTTTAAGGATCTCGATGAACTGCTCCATACTATTGCCTCTGAGGTGACAAGACTATTCAATGCCCGTGGAAGCATTATAAGGGTAGCAAAGGAACACAAACTAATTGTTAAGGCATCATCCTACAACGCCGACGAAGGTCTAATAGACAACAGAGTGATAGAATTTGGCGAAGGCTTGGCTGGCAGATCGGTATCAGAGGGCAGAACAATAATTTATGAAAAGACAAATGACAGCGATAATATATCTACTCTTATGGACATCAGCAATGCCATTTGCGCCCCTTTAAGGGCAGGAGATACCCTCTTAGGTACCTTCACAGTCTTTGACAAATTTGACGAATCAGGCAACATACTGCCTTTCACAAAGGAAGATATAGATACCTTTGAAGGGTTTACTACTGTATCTGCTATAGTTATCGAAAAACTTTATCTATACGAACAGGCGCTGGAAAAGGGCAGAGAGGCGCGAGAGGAGAAACACAGGGCATTGGAGTTAAGCAAATATCTCCAATCCCTAATTGACAACACCGCAGATGCGATAATCACCACAGACCTAACAAGGACTATCAAGTCCTGGAACAGTGGAGCAGAGAAGATCTATGGATACACAAAAGAAGAGGCAATAGGAAAGTCCTACCTGCTGATACCTGAATTTATGCTTGATATTGAGAGGGTTTATACAGAAAGGGTAAGAAGCGGAGACACCCTCAAGAATATCGAAACAGTGCACAAAACAAAGGATGGCGTTCTTATTGATGTAAGCGTTACCATGTCTCCAATTAAGGACATAAATGGAGAGGTCATAGGCATATCTGGCATATCCAGGGATATAACTCACAAGAAAAAGACCGAAAGAGAGTTGATACGCAAGAATGATATGCTCAACAGGCTTATCTTTATCGGTTCTGCAATGAGGAGCACCCTGAATCTCGACAGGCTTCTTAGGATGATACTAACGGCAGTTACTATGGGAGATGGCTTTGGCTTTAATAGAGCCATGCTTTTTCTTCTGGATGAAGAGAAAAATACGCTCCGTGGCGCTATGGGCGTTGGTCCCTCAGGGCACGAAGAGGCATGGAGAATATGGTCAACCCTGACTATGGAAAACAAAAACCTCTATGCGCTCATAGAGGACATAGAAAGGGGTCCCCTTAGAAAAGACTCCTTTATGGACAAACTCTGCTGCAGTATAGAAGTACCCCTGGAGGAGATCTCGGTGCTTACTATGGCTGTAAAAAACAAGACACCTTACAATGTTAAGGATGTGCACCTGCATGAGTTCTCCGATACATCTCTGATTCAACATTTAGGCTCCACTGCCTACGCTGTAATACCTCTCATATCTCAGGACAAGGTAATAGGCACCCTTTGGGTTGACAATCATTTCTCAAGAAGACCAATTACCGATGAGGACATCGAATATCTTAAGGGCTTTACAAGCCAGATAGCCTCAGCGATAGAAAACGCAAGACTCTTTGAGAGGGTATATAAGGCAGAGCAAGAGCTTGAAAACATATTTGAATCTATTGATGACATGCTTTATGTGACCGATGCCGACTATATAATACGGAATATAAACAAGGCTGTGGTTGAAAAACTGAATATGAAAGAAAGCGAGATCATTGGCAGGAAGAGCTTTGAGGTGTTTCATCATGTCTTTGCAGAGTGCGAAACAAGGTTTAAGAAGTTAGTCAACGGCTCAGAGGAACCTTTCATTGAGGAGATTGAGGATCCTGTTTCTGAAAACACCTACCTGGTGTCATGCTCGCCTATTATAGACAGCTCAGGAAAGTCTGCGGGCACTGTGCACATAGTGAGAGATGTATCGGAACTCAAGAGACTCAGAGAGAAGGTTGACGCCAATGAGAGGATGGCTGCTCTGGGGGAGATAGCGGCAAAGGTTGCCCATGAAATCAGAAATCCGCTCCTAAGCATTGGAGGATTCGCCAGAAGATTAGAGAAAAAGCTTCAGGGTGGGCTGGCAGATTACGCAAAGATAATAGTAGAGGAAGTTAAGAGATTGGAACAAATATTAAATGACACCCTAAGTTTTGTGAAATCCTCAAGGCTACAAAGGTCAGTGGTCAATGTGCGCAACTTGATCGAAAGCATTACTAATCTTTTAGAGCCTGTTATTCAGGAAAAACACAATAGAGTCATAAAGGAAATACCTGACAACCTGCATGTGTTTGTCAATAATGACAGGTTCAGAGAGGCACTTATGAACATCATCACAAATGCGAACCAGTTTACCTCCAATGGAGTTATTGCCATAAGCGCCAAAAAAAATGCTATAGATGACTCCGATAAAATGGGCAATATCACCCAGCGTAATGAAATAGAAATTACCATATCTGACAGTGGGACGGGGATAAGAAAGGAGGATATGTCCAGGATATATGACCCATTTTTTACTACAAGGACAAACGGTACGGGATTAGGTCTCGCTATAACCAAGAGGATCATTGAAGAACATGAAGGAAGGATTGAGGTGTCAAGTGTCAAGGATGCAGGAACAACCTTTAAAATCTATTTAGCCTATGAGGAGGGACAAACATGAAACTGCTTGTGGTAGATGACGAGAAAAACATTCTAAAGCTTTACAAGGCAGAACTTGAAGATGAAGGATACACAGTTATAACAGCAAACTCAGGGAAAGAGGCAATCGAGTTATTTGAGAAAGAGAATCCTGACTTGGTAACCCTTGACATTCTGATGCCTGATATTGATGGGATAAGGGTTTTAAGGCAGATGAAGGAGCTAAAGCCTAACATACCTGTGATCATGCTTACAGCCTATGATTACAGAGATGACTTCTCCGTTTGGGTTTCCGATGCCTATGTGGTCAAATCCTCTGATCTGGCTACTTTAAAGGCAACTATAAAACAGATTATTGAAAAGGGATTGTAAGTCAGCTCTTGTTAAGTTAAGGGCAGGACAGCCCCTCTACAGAGGATATGTCCTGTCCAGAAGTGGAGGCAGGAATTACTTTATAAGTCATGCCCTGCCAGAGGAATTAGTCCTTGCAAGGATAGAAGAAGAAAAAAGAGACTATGTTTTAGCAAATGCTGTAGAGATACTTGAACCTTCTAATGACAGAACCTCACCCCGCTGTCCCCATTTCAAAATATGCGGTGGTTGCCATTATCAGCACATAGAATACCCAAGACAGATCTCTCTTAAAGAATCAATTCTCCTTGACTGCCTCAAAAGATTGGGAAAGATCGAGACACCCCTGCATAAACCCCTATACGACAGGCAATGGCATTACCGTTACAGGGCATCTTTTAAGATTACAAAGGGCATGATTGGCTTTTATAGGGCTAAATCAAGGGATATTCAGGAAATTGAAAGATGCCTTTTGGTCCATGAAAGGATATCGGATCTTTTAGCTTTTATTAGGGCTCAGATAACAACCGGGTTTTCAGGCAGTTTAGAGATTGCAGGAGTTGATCCACCCATCGTTACTTTGCTGCCAGAGGAAGACACAGAAATCTCCACGATTGTAAACATACAAAATAAACTCAACAAATCAGATGTTGACTGTGTGGCTATTTACCCAAAGTCAAAGCATCATAGCACGGAAAAATTCATAAGTCTCTGCCTCAACGATGCCCCTTATAAAATCTCACCTAGGGTATTTTTCCAGACAAATTGGGAACTCAACAAAAGGGTGCTCTTGCTGCTCAGAGAAAATATTCATCTAAGGGGCAAGAAGGTTGTGGACCTATACTCTGGGGCAGGCAACTTTTCATTTGCCTTAGCCGACAATGCAGAACGAATAACAGGCTACGAGGAAAACCCCAAAGCTGTAAGTAATGCCAAGATCAATGCAAGGCTCAGAGGAGTAAGCAATTGTGAATTTTTCTGCAGCAGGGCCGAGGATATACCAGTCAAAAACTTTGACATAGCAGTGGTTAATCCCCCCCGAGCGGGACTTACAAAAAGGGCGATGGACAAACTAATATCCCTTCAGACTCAGCAGATAATATACCTCTCCTGCGATCCAGCAACCTTTTCAAGGGACCTCGGCAAGTTAAAAACATTGTATGATATTGAATCGGTGAGATTAGTAGACTTTTTCCCTCAGACCTTTCATATTGAATCACTGGGAGTGCTTAGGAAAAGGGCTGCCTCAGCAAAAAAAATCTCCTGATTCTGTTCCCTGCAGGGCGCTATTGAGCATCTTCAAGGCTTCTAAGGCCGCTGCCTCCTTGTTGTATGACCTATCCCCCTTTAATCTCAACTCCTTTGTTATAACCTTGGATTGACTGCAGAGGGTAACAAACACAAGTCCTGTCTCTTTATCTTCAAGGGACGAGGGGCCAAGATTGCCTGTGGTAGCAAGTGAATAATCAGATGCCCCGAGAGACCTCACATTCCTTGCCATAGCTTCGGCAGTCTCTTTGCTTATAACTCCAAAGCGGTCTATTAAATCATCGGTTATATTCAGAAAAACCCTTTTGGCAAAAGGCGAATATACTACTAAGGAGGCTATCAAAAAGGCGCTTGCTCCTGGAATCTCAGTAATGGCATGACCTATCAATCCCCCTGTGCATGATTCAGCAACAGCGAGGGTCTTGCCCTGTCGCCTAAGAAGACAACCTATGGACTGAGAAAGCTCCCTTAATTGGTTGTTCATATCCATACATAATTCATTAATTTTCATAAAAAACTCAAGGGCCATTTTTTGCAAAGACCAATATATTGATTTTCACTGTAAAAAAGAGGATAATTTACAGCATTATACTGGGAGGAATATCGATATGGATTTAAAAGGATATGTGTTTGAAAAAGCCCTTGAGGCAAAGACAGCCTCAGTAGAGGCAAGAAGACTCACATCGGCAGCAAAGAACTCCATACTCTTTAAAATCGCAGAAGACTTCAACAAGAGGGCAGAGGAGATTGTCGCCCACAATCAGATAGACATAGAGGCTGCTTCAGCAAAGGGTCTATCAAAGGCATTGATTGACCGTCTCCGTCTAACAGAACAGAGGATAAAGGAGATGTCCGAAGGTCTTATACAGGTTGCCAAGCTGCCTGATCCAATAGGAGAAGTGCTGAAGATGTGGCAGCGCCCTAACGGCATGACTGTGGGAAAGATGAGGGTGCCCATAGGCGTCATAGGGATAATTTACGAATCAAGGCCAAATGTTACCGCTGAGGCTGCGAGTCTATGTTTTAAGGCAGGTAACGGGGTAATACTAAGGGGCGGTTCAGAGGCGCTAAATTCAAACAAGATAATAGTAAAGATAATAAGGGACGCCTTTAAGGATATGGGTGCTCCAGAAGGAATAATCACCTATCTGGATGTTACCGATCGTGAGGCAATTAACGAGATGCTCAAGTTGGACTGTTTAATAGACCTCATAATCCCAAGGGGGGGAGAGGGTCTTATCAAGGCGGTAGTAGATAATTCCAGGATTCCTGTGCTAAAACACTACAAAGGGGTTTGTCATGTATATGTGGATAAGGATGCAGACCTCGATATGGCTGAGAATATATGTTTTAACGCCAAGGCACAAAGACCTGGCACATGCAATGCAATGGAGACCATGCTTGTGCATAGAGACATAGCACTCCCATTCCTGAAGGGTGTCTCAAAAAGGTTCTATGAGGCAGGAGTCACCCTTAAGGGCTGTGAAGAATCAAGGAGGATAATCCCTGAGATGCACCCAGTGTCTGAGGACGATTATTATAGGGAATACTTAGATCTGATACTAAATGTTAAAATAGTGGCAGATATGCAAGAGGCTATTTCCCATATATCAAAATATAGTTCTGCTCATTCCGATGCCATAGTAACAAAGGATTATGCTAAGGCTATGACATTCTTAAAAGAGGTAGATTCCTCGGCAGTATTTGTAAATGCCTCCACAAGGCTAAATGATGGTTTTCAATTTGGGTTAGGCGCCGAGATAGGCATATCTACTGACAAGATCCATGCAAGGGGACCCATGGGACTTGAAGAACTTACGAGCACAAAGTTTATCGTATTGGGAAATGGTCAAATCAGGCAATAAATCCAAGCAATAAAAAAGGGAGGGAACTGTCAATGTCCGAAGAACAGAGGATGAGTCATGAGGAGTTTGTCAAGAAGGCTATAGTAACCCTTAGAAACCCAAAATATAAAGGGATACACACGGTGTATTCTGGTTTTAACGAGGCATTCAAAAAATACTTCCCTGGCGATGACCCTATTAAGGTGACAAATCAGCTCGCCTCAGAGAATAAAATAAACATAAGACCTGTAAAGGGAGGCGTCATGATATACCTGCCCGAAGATGCCCCAAATATAAAGACAAAGGGCGAAGATGCCCTCGACAAGATACTCGGAAAGTCCTGAGTATAAAGTTTGAAGGTATTAAGTTGCGTATAGGTCTTTTTGGGGGCACCTTCAATCCTATACATCTTGGACACCTGAGGGCAGCTGAAGAGGCGCGAGAAAGGATTTTTCTTGAGAAGGTAATATTCATACCTACTGGCACCCCACCCCTGAAGTCCCACAGGATAATAGAGTCTGCAGAACGGTTAAGACTGGTTAAGGTTGCTGTGGCAGAGAACCCCTATTTTGAGGTATCCGATATAGAGATAAATCAGCCGGGCAAATCCTATACCGTAGAGACTGTGCATAAAATGAAAAAGCTATATAGTGCCCACGAACTCTTCTTTATAGTTGGGATTGATGCATTTATGGACATGCCACTTTGGTATAAACCTGAGAGCATCCTCTCTGCGATAGACTTTATTGTGCTTACTAGGCCTGGATACCCACCAGGGCTTTTAAAATCCAGCAGCTACATTGCCGACGATTCTATCAAGGATATTGAATGTATTTCAGATGATATAGAAAACGCTATAACCTTAAAACTAAAAGGAGGCAGGTCAATTATTATACTTAACATCACAGGAATCAACATATCCTCATCAATGATAAGGGAACGGATAGAAACAGGCAGAAGCCTAAGATATCTCGTCCCAGATACTACACTTAAGGACATTAGTTCTCTGAAGTTCTAAATGCCTCTCTACGAGTCAATACTTAACAGCTTAGAAGAAGCAGTACTCCTCTTTGATAAAAAAGGCAGACTTTTATATCTTAACAGGTTAGGAGAAGAGCTTTTTGGAAGGAGCCTGCGAGACCTGATAGATCGTGGTGTTAATGGGCTTTTTACGGATTCATGCGACATACCGAGATTAGTTAAAAAGACCCTTGACGAAGGAAGGCCCCACAAAGGAAGAGATATAAGATTAAAGGGGCTAAGAGACACCTCTATGGATGTCTATATATGCCCTCTTTACGATGAAGTCGCTATTGAAAATCTGCAGCAGGATAAAGACATTAAGGCAAGGCAGGACAGCTCCCAAAGGGAACCAAGGGGTGCTTTGTTGTGTCTCAGGGACAACTCCTATCTATCGGATACAGAAGATTATCACTTTGACTCCCTCCTTTATCTACTTGGCTCTATAGCCCACGAGATCAAGAATCCCCTTAGCGGCATCAAAGGCGCTGCCCAGATACTTGGCTCTAAGATACCATCGCTGCAGGAAGATGAGTGTATTAAGATGATCCTTAAAGAGACTGACAGGCTCAATACAGTGCTCCAGAGTTATCTTACAATGACAAGAAAACCAATCTTTAACAATCTGAATATTCACGAGGTGCTTGAGCACTCCCTAAAGGTGCTGTCACCTGTGATAAAATCAAAATATATTGCCGTAAATAAATCCTATGACCCGAGTTTGCCGCATATCTTAGGAGATGAGAGCAAGCTGCTTCAGGTGTTTATAAATATCTTTAAAAACGCCACTGAATCGTTGTCTCTAAAAAGGAAAAACAGGGAGATCTCTGTTGCCTCAAGGCTGTCTAATGAGTATGTGGTAATTTATGACTCTAACAAAGACAGTATTAATAAGGGGGGAAGAAAAAGGCAGCGATGGATTATCATAACCATCAGGGATAATGGCTCTGGAATAGATACAGAGGATCAAAAGAAGATCTTTCTTCCCTTTTACACAAACAAAAGGGGAGGAAGTGGACTTGGACTCTCCTTATCTAAAAAGATAATAAAAGACCATGGAGGTATAATTAAGGTGAAAAGCCAAATTGACAAAGGCGCTGCATTTGAGGTCTATCTTCCTATAAGGATGGAATCCTAAGGTTGTCTGACAATAGAATACTGCTTATAGATGACGACGATGCCGTAGTATGGGTTGTGCAGAGGGCTCTGGAGCCTCTTGGCTATGAGGTCAGCGCTGTTAAATCATTAAGGGAAGGCAAAAGGGCTCTCGCAGGTTTTAAGCTTATACTCTTGGACATGATGCTGCCCGATGGAAACGGCATAGAGCTACTCTCAGAGATCAAGACACTAAACCCAGAGGCTGTGGTCATAATCATAACAGCCAATGGGAGAATGGAGAGTGCCATAAATGCCATGAAAGAAGGCGCCTACGACTATCTCGAAAAACCTTTTGACATTGATGAACTGACAATTACTATAAAAAGGGCATTCAGAGATATTATCATGAGAGAGGAGATATTAGCATTAAGAGACAAGGCTGAGGAGAAATCTCCACTTCAAATAGTTGGAAAGTCCAAGAGCATGTTAAGGGTTTTTAAGGAGATAGGCAAGGTTGCGCCAAGGGATGTAACAGTGCTTATCTCTGGAGAAAGCGGCACGGGCAAGGAATTGGTAGCTAAGGCAATGCACAATAACAGCGCCAGAAAATATGGGCCCTTTGTGGCAATCAACTGCGCATCTATTCCAAAGGAACTCCTGGAGGCTGAACTCTTTGGCTGGGAAAAGGGGGCATTCTCAGGAGCCATTGAAAAACGGACAGGCAAGATACATGCAGCCTCAGAGGGCACCTTATTTCTTGATGAGGTCTCAGAGCTTGATATAAATCTGCAGGCAAAACTATTGAGGTTTATGCAGGAACAGGAATACAGCCCCCTTGGGAGCGATAGAACCATAAAGGCAAATGTCCGCATCATAGGCGCTACAAACAAAGACCTTAAGGACTGTGTAAAAAAAGATGCCTTCAGAGAGGACCTCTACTATCGTTTTAATGTTATAGAAATCAAGATCCCAGCGCTTAGGGAAAGGAAGGAAGACATCATGCTCCTAGCAAGGTATTTCCTTGAGGAATCTGTTAGGCTCTTTGATCTTACCCCAAAGGATTTCTCAAAGGACGCTATAAAGGCCATCCTTGACTATCAATGGCCTGGTAATGTGAGAGAGCTTCAGAACATGATAAAAAGGGCATCTATATTGTCAAAAAGCGCCCTCATAGAGCCAAGGGATCTTTTCTACGAAGAACAAGGCTTCTGCTCAATAAAAGATTTTCTTGAGGGCAAACTAAACAACTACATTCACAAAATGGCAGGCGTGGAAAATTCAAGTCTATATGAAACGGTAATCACTGAGGTAGAAAGGGCATTGCTGAGTCTTGTAATGAAGGAGACTGGGGGCAACCAAACAAAGGCATCAAAACTGCTTGGCATCAATCGTAATACCTTAAACAAGAAGATCAAAGAACTAAAGGTCAGTTAATCTCTCCGTGCCTTGTTTATCCTTAACTGCCTGTTTGTAGTAGTCAGGATAGAGCCTTTGAGCACATTCTGGACATAGGGAGTGAGAAAACTCCGCCTCTGAGTGTTCTGTGATGTATGATTCAATCTGCTGCCAGTAACCACTGTCATCACGAATCTTTTTGCAAGAGGAACATATAGGCAGCATACCAGATAACATCTTCAGCTTATCAAGGGCGCTTTGTAGTTCTGTAATAAGCCTTTCTTTTTCTGCAATAAGCATATAACGTTTTGTGATATTCCTGTTTACCCCTCTAAATCCTTTTATCTCTCCCCCCTGATTTATAATTGGCACACCGTTAGATTCAACAAAAACCATCGCCCCGTCCTTTCTTTTAAGGGGCATTACCCATCCGTTAAAGGGCTGTTTGTTCTCAAGGAAACTATTAAAACCAGAAACCCCAAAAAATACCTCCTCAGGAGCCAT
Source organism: uncultured bacterium (assembly GCA_937949555.1). Taxonomy (GTDB): domain Bacteria; phylum Nitrospirota; class Thermodesulfovibrionia; order Thermodesulfovibrionales; family Dissulfurispiraceae; genus DUZI01. The sequence continues at coordinate 30,244 of CALEDV010000048.1, forward strand.
GAAATCGTATATCTTTTTGCCAATCACCTCATCGGGGGCAAATCCAAGCATGTCAATGGTCTGTGAGCTTGAATAGGTATATATGCCCTGTGAATCTACTTCCCATATCCAATCGCTCGTAGATTCTATCAGTGCTTTTAGCTTTATCTCACTTTGAGCAAGGGCTTCAGCGGTTGCCCTGTGCCTTAGAATCTCATCTTTAAGCACAGCCGATGAAGTCTCAAGCTTCTCAACCATGTCGTTTACTGCCCTTTTAAGTTGACTTATCTCATCACTCCCCTTAACAGGCAGTCTTAAATCAAACCTTCCTTGCGATATGTTTTTCAAACCCTCCACGAGGTTGTTATAGGGCGCTACCATGCTATGTTTAACCATGAGGGCATTTATTCCAATGAAAAATACTACCAGTAAAATTATGGTCAAGGTTATATAACCTGTTCTTGCGAGTATTTCTTCTGTCTTGCCTCTACTTATAGCTAACAATTTGGCTGTATCAGAGAGCATATAATCAAGCTTAATGTCTATCTGATTCTTCAGCAGGTTCCTATATTCTACATCAAGATTATCAGGATACTTGTCCAGCCCTTGGCTTATCAGTTGATTACTCTCCTCTAATGCAGCCCTTACCCTTTTTACTATTACCCTTTGTTCTTGATTTGAAAAATCACCCATACTTGTTAATGTGCTTAAAAGGTTAGCATACCTTGCATCCCACTGAAATCTTGCCCTGCTATCATTGCCATATAATAGGTCATCATTGAGAAGATGAAACTGAAATATGTCTTGAAACACACTGTATATCCTGTCCTTCTGTACATTTTCTCGTTCTATATCTCTGTAAGAAACAGACATTATGCCCGTAATTAATAGCAGCCCTAATAGAGGCGCTGTTATTATTAGCTTTAATTTTGTTTTGATGCTCATTGTCTGCTCACCTTACTTTTCTGTTCAATGGCTCCAATGCGTCAACAAAAATATATAAATTCCACATTCCTACTGGTTATTACACCCAATGAAACAATCAAAAAAAAAGCCTGTCCAAAGAAAGGACAGGCGCTAATTGCATTTATAGCCCCTCCACTTCGACAGCCCCTCTATCCACTTAATAAAATGGATGGTAGCTTTGCGTCACACAGTTGCCTGTGCTTTGCCCTTTCGGTGGTTATGCCTTATTTATAATCCCCTTTATGTTAATTGTCAAGTAAAAATTGAGGATATCTGTTTATTAGAAATGTAGGATAAGGACCTCTTTTAGTTAATCTGAATGTATTGCTGCCACAGCATAAAAAGCTCCTTTGTGGCTCTCAGATCAAGCACACAATACCTCGCAATCTCTTCATACCTGCCAGATTTAAACATCTCAGGCACTAAATATCCATTGAGTTCTTCTGATTTAGGACTCTTGATGCCAAAGGTTCGGCACCAAATGTCAAGGGCAAACTTTCTTGTAATACCATAAAAGGTAAGCCTGTCAAGGAGATCTATATGTTCATCGCTGTAGCGGTTTGGTATGAGATTCCTTGAAGGCTTTACCCTGTGCACTGCAGAACGGATTGCAATAAAAGGGGCATCAAAGGCCCTGCCATTGAAGGTGACAATCTGTTTGTATTTTGAGACTACCTCCCAGAATTTTTTAATAATATCCTGCTCTGTGCCACTCTCATAGGTGATCCCCTCATCTTCAAAGGCATGGAAGTGTTCTCTGTCCTGGTAATACACAACGCCCTTATCTGAGTCAGGATTAAGCATTCCTATAGCCACTATCTCCCCTGTTAGCGGATAGAAGGACAGGCTTTCCTTTACCTTCTGCATCTCCGCCTCTGAGTCAGCAAATCTCAAGAGGTAATCTTGGGTTGCCCTGTCAAGATACTCAAAATCAAAGCCAGAGGTCTCTATGTCAACTATTATCCTGCTCAACGAAACTATTTAGCCTTTACCATATTGTCAAAAACCTTCCATGTCTTTATCACATCAATCGCCCTTTGTAGCTGGGTATCATCCTTCTCATCAACCTCAAAGGGCGCCGTCTCTTTATCTGTCTTTTCCTCTGGTGTCTGTTCATTTCTCAGATGCTTCTCAAGGTCTCTTTCTCGTATAACAGGCATCTCCTTGGAATTTTTATCCTTGCTCTCAAGTTTTACCACAATATCAGGGGTAATACCTACACCCTGGATGCTTGTGCCCTTTGGAGTGTAATACTTTGCCGTAGTGAGCCTCAACCCAGAACCATCACTAAGGGGGATGAGACTTTGAACCGAACCCTTGCCAAAGGTCTGGACACCTACAATCACAGCCCTGTTCCAGTCCTTCAGCGCACCAGCAACAATCTCAGAGGCGCTGGCGCTTCCCTGATTAACCAGCACTACCATAGGTATGTCAGTGTATCCTGGCTTATCAAGTTCGGTAAAATACTCAGTCTTGTCACCCTTTCTGCCCTTTATATACACCACAAGTTTTTTAGGAGGCAGAAAATGTTCTGCTACCTCTACTGCGCTGTTAAGCAACCCTCCAGGATCATTTCTAAGGTCAAGTATCAGAGATGTCATGCCCTCTTTTTTCAGTTTGTCAAGGGCCCTTACAAGGTCTGTTGCAGAGGCCTCCTGAAACTGCGTAAGCTTTACATATCCTATATCGTCTTGAAGCATCTTAGCCTTCACACTCTTTATCTTTATGGTGTCCCTGACAATAGTATAATCCTTCGCATCCTTGACGCCCTCTCTAATTATCGTAATAATGAGACTTGTGCCCTTCTTGCCCCTCATTTTTGATACAGCATCGTGGATTGACATATTCTTTGTGCTTTCATTGTTGATCTTTATTATCTTGTCGCCAGCCTTGATGCCAGCCTTAAAGGCTGGTGTATCTTCAATAGGTGCAATCACAGTGAGCATATTGTCTTTTATACCAATCTGTATGCCAATCCCCCCAAATTCACCCTTTGTCTCTACCTGTAGTTCCTTAAATGCCTCAGGGGTAAGATAACCAGAATGGGGGTCAAGGGATGTGACCATTCCCTTAATAGCGCCCTGCACAAGATCCTTGCCCTTTACCTCCTCAACATAATTCTTTTTTATAAGGGATAGAACCTCCGTAAATGCCTTTAAATCCTCATAACTGCTTTGTGCATTGACTCCGGTAACAGCCCAACGAGCAAAAACTAAAAACCCTGTTAAAACAACTACCGATAATGCTGCTGCCACCCATCTCTTTTTAGAAACCATTTAACTGCCTCCCTGTGTATTATGTTTGCCTAAAATTATCTTCTCAGCCACTGTTGAGGATCAAGGGGCTTGCCCTTATATCTTACCTCAAAATACAATCCCGTTGAACCTATTGCCGTTGACTCTCCTGCTTCTCCTACAACCTGCTGCGCCTTTATATCTGAACCATTCTTGACAATTATCTTAGATAGGTTGCCATAAAGGGTATGATAGCCTCCGCCATGGCTTATTATCACAAGCTGTCCATAACCCTTGAATTCGCTGGCATAAACTACTTTGCCCTCATGCACTGCATTGATTGAAGCGCCCTTTGAGGTTTTAATATGGACACCACTCCTAAATACAGGAAGATTAAAAATAGGATCCACCTGACTGCCATATTGCATCACTACATTACCTTGTACAGGCCATGGCAGTCTGCCCTTGTGCGTTGCAAAACCTGTATCCTCAGAGGGATCATCCTTATCTCCTGGTTTTGCCTGAGACCTCCTCTTCTGCCTCAGTTCACGCTCTCTTCGCTCGGCTTCCTGAATTATTTTTAACATGCGGTTTGAAGCGTCCTGAAGCTCTGCTACCATCTTCTCGTAGGACCTCTTTTCCTTCCTTACATTGGCAAGCAATTGCTCCCTCTCTTTTTTCTTCTCCACCACTGACTCTTCCATCTTCGTCAACTTCTTCTCTTCAGCCCTTAGTTCTTCATGAAGCCTCTTAAGCTCACTCTGCTCCAATGAAAGGGTCTTAAGACTACCCTTAAAGGCAAGTATGAGCCTGTAATCATGAGAAGATATATCCTTAATATACTTCACTGCCCTAACAGTCTCGACAATATCAGTGCCACTGAGCAGTATAAGAATAACATCCTTTTCAACATCCTTCCGCTGTATCGCCCTTAACCTCTTCTTCAGCAATGCCTGTTCCTTTTCAAGGGAAGAACTGTAAGTCCTTATGTCCCTTTGGACATTAGCTATCTTTTGTTGAATGCCCTGTATCTTTTTCCTTTGGGTGTTCAATTGATTTTCAATTTCTGCAAGTTCGGACTGAACCTTTCTAAGCTCATATATTACAGACTGTTCTTTTTTTTGCACATTTTCAAGTCTTTTCTTCTGGACATTTAGATCCCTTTGTATGCGCCTGTATTCGTCCTTTGGGTCTTCAGCCCATGATACTATAGGGATAAGCAGGATTAAAAGGATCGCACAGAGCATGAGACGCATCATCATCATAGATTTAGGTTGTGCCTGTTTTCAAAACCTCAACCTACCTACAGCAATCAATGCCCCTGTAACACCAAGCACAATTCCTACCAAAGGAAAGATTGCAATTATCTCTGTGGGATAAAGAAGGGTCTGCAGCAAAGGAAACACGGAACTCAACCTATAGGTGACAGCAAAATAGAAGACCAATGAGATGCCAATACTAATCAGCCCTCCCATGAAACCGATTATGCCTCCCTCAAACAAAAAGGGAACCCTTATAAAGGAGCGTGTGGCCCCAAGGAGTTTTAGGGTCTCTATTTCATCCTTGCGGCGGTAAAAGAGAATCTTTACAGTACTGTAGACGACGAATATTATGCCTGATGCCAGAGTTGCAAGTATAATAAGACCCATATTAGAAACTGACTTATAAAAGGCACTGATCACTTCGGCTATCTTTTCCGCACTATATACATCATTTATTCCCTTAAGTGTCTTCAGTTCTGTAGAGGTCTTTATAACCTGTTGGGGGTTTATGTAGGACCTTTTAAGTTTGATCTCAAGGGCAGGAGAAAGGGGATTGACCTCAAGTCCATCAAATATATAACTGTCATCCTTAAGTCTTTCTCTTAATTCCTTCAATGCCTCATCCTTGGATATGTATCTTAAACCCTCAACCTCCTGTCTCTGATGCACCTTATTGATTATTGATTCTATCTCCTCCTTCGAAAGATTGTCCTCCAAGAAAATGACCATACCGAATCGTTCATGCAGTTTTTCGGCAAGGTAATCAATATTGTAAATAAATAATCCTGTGAGGACTATTATCAGTAGGCTTGAAGCCACAGTCATAACGCAGAGCAGATTTATCCACTTTTCCTGCACCATACTCTTGACTGCTGTCTTTGCCCCGTAGAGGATGTACATCAGCCCTGTTCCTCTTTTACGATCCTGTTGGAATCTATCTTGAGCACCCTCTTGCCAGTACCACGAAAGAGTTCACGGTTGTGGGTGGCGACAATTATTGTGGAACCATTGATATTTATATCTCTCAGGAGGTTTATAATGTCAATGGCCGTATTTGGGTCAAGGTTGCCTGTAGGTTCATCGGCAAGTATTACTTGGGGATCAGCCACAATAGCCCTGGCAATAACAATCCTCTGCTGCTCTCCACCTGAAAGGGACTTAGGGTTGCTGTCAGACACATGCCTAAGATTGACCTTTTTAAGCGCCTCTGAGACCCGTTGCCTTATCTCTTTTTCATTTATACCCCTAATCCTCAATGCGAGGGCAACATTGTCATATACAGTAGAACCTCTAAGGAGCTTAAAATCTTGAAATACAATGCCAATATTTCTCCTCAAATAGGGTATGTCAGAGGGTTTGATTGAGGTAACATTGTATTTGCCTATAGTTATTTCACCTTCATCGGCATCCTCAGCCTTGTATATCAGTTTCATGAGCGTTGACTTTCCTGCGCCGCTCGGACCAGTTATAAAAATCATCTCCCCCTTTTCAACGGTAAAGCTTACTGATCTAAGCACAGTGTGGTAATCATAGAACTTTGAGACATTATCAAAAACAATCATGGGATTAATGCTAGGGTTATCCAAGGCGATCTATTACAGTGGTAGATATGTCCTCTGCGGTAAGTCTAAAGTTCCTGAGCAATTCTGAGGGTGATCCTGAGCAACCAAAGGTGTCTTTTGTGCCTATTCTTATCACTTTAATAGGATAATGTTCAGAGAGAAACTCTGCAACAGCACCTCCTAATCCTCCAATTACTGAGTGCTCTTCAACGGTCACTACAAGCCTACACCCCTGCACACCTTGATTTATTGACTCCTGGTCAAGGGGCTTTATTGTGGAGAGATTAAGCACACCAGCACTTATGCCCCTTTCAGATAGCATCTTTGAGGCCCTTAATGCCTCAGAGACCATCATGCCAGTGGCAATTATGCACACCTCTGAACCCTTTTCAAAAAGGTATCCTTTGCCGATTTCAGCCCTATAGTCTGAGGGCATAACAGGCTCTGCCTTTGCCCTGCCAAGCCTTATATACACAGGACCATCATATTCTGCGGCAAGGGTCACAAACTGCTCTGTTTCGTATCCATCTGAGGGCACGAGGATAGTCATGCCTGGTATAACCCGCATGAGCGCTATGTCTTCAAGGGCTTGATGGGATGCCCCGTCTTCTCCCACCGTTATTCCAGCATGGGTTGCTGCAAGCTTTACATTGAGCGATGAATAAGCGATGGTCTGCCTTACCTGTTCCCATGCCCTGCCTGTCTCAAAGACAGCAAAGGTAGATGCAAAGGGTATCAGTCCTGCAAGGGCAAAGCCGCCTGCTGTGCACACCATATCTTGTTCCGATATACCTACATTAAAAAACCTCTCTGGGAATGCCTTGGCAAACTTTATGGTCTTGGTGGAACAAGACAGATCGGCGTCAAGCACCACAATCCTGTCATCTTTCATGCCTAAACTATAAAGTGCCGCACCATAGGCGTCTCTTGTGGCAATCGCCTTGCCTGCAAGACTCTCTTGGGTAACCTTGCTACCCTCTTGCTCAAGCGAACGGTTAGCCATTGCCTTGTAACTCCTTCAGGGCAAACTCAAGTTCATCCCTTGTAGGCGCTACACCGTGATACTGCACCTTGTCTTCAAATATAGAAGATCCCTTGCCCTTTGTGGTCTTAGCAACAATTACAGTTGGTTTGTCATTTATCTGTTCAGCCCTATCAAAGGCCGATAATATCTCATCCATATTGTGTCCATCTATCTCAAGGGTATTCCATCCGAAGGCAGCCCACTTCTCAGCAATTGGATCAACCTTCATAACCTCTGCACATCTACCGTCTATCTGTAGCCCATTGTTATCAACTATTGCACAGAGGTTGGCAGTCCTATAATGAGAAGCAGTCATCGCTGCCTCCCAGACCTGACCTTCCTGTATCTCTCCGTCTCCTAAAAGACAATAAACCCTTGAAGATAGCCCCTTAATCCTCAAGCCCATAGCAAGACCATTGGCTATCGATAAACCCTGGCCTAAAGAACCTGTAGATACCTCCACACCCTTTAGAAGCTTTGAGGAGGGATGTCCCTGCAAAGGACTGCCTATTTTACGAAGGGTAGAGAGCACCGCCATATCAAAATAGCCTGTAAGTGCAAGCACTACATAGAGCAAAGGTGCTGCGTGTCCCTTTGAAAGTATAAACCTATCCCTCTCCTGCCAGTCAGGATTAAATGGATTATGACGCATTTTGCAGTAGTAAAGGGCTGTAACTATGTCGGCAGCAGACAAGGAGCCTCCTGTGTGGCCAGAACCTGCCAGATTAAGCATCTTCAGTATCTCAATCCTGACCTCTTTGGCTCTCTCTCTAAGAAAGGCTGTGTCTCTTGTCTGCTTAAAAGGAGTCATTTAGATGATGTGCTGTTTTTTTGCTATTATAAATGCATCAAAGACTATAAGTAAAGTATTTAAGTCTGGCTGCTGTAGTGTATTTTGAAGATTGATAAAAAGTAAAGTTACCATCTATTAATAGAGCTTTAACATCTAAATAAAGATTTCACTCCCCAAATTGCCGATAGAAACCTGTAGGAGCAAGAGGGCATGCCTGAAAGCCTTTATACTGCCACAGGGTTTATTAAAAAGGGCCATAGGTCATTCAGTCATCAAGAGGTGATTTAGTTGGCATTATTTGTAAAAGTCCAAAGGCCCTGCAAAGAGGCGTGACAATAAGGCCCTTTCAGCACACCCTCTTACTCCTATCGGCAATTTAAGGTCACTCCTAAAAACTTGACAATCTGCCCTGCCTTGTAACATAATTCTTAGTTATTATTTCCCCAATTTTTGACTTTAAACAAAATAACAAGGAGGTGAAACCAAAAATGAAGAAGCTTTTAGCAGTTATGCTCTCAATAATGATATTGGTCGCTTTTACCTTTTCAGTAGGCTGCAAGCCTGCAGAAGAGAAGAAGCCTGAGGCACCGGCTCCTGCACCAGCTCCGGCTCCTGCACCAGCTCCTGCTGACCCTGCAAAGCCAGCTGACGACCCTGCAAAGCCAGCTGAGGCTCCAAAGCCAGCTGAGGCTCCAAAAAAATAAATTAACCAACTTTGAAGCGCCTCTTCATTGTCTAAGGCAAAAGAGGTTGATTTTTTAGAGAAAAAACGGTTATATTTTAAGTGCTTTTATGAAGAGTGGGCAACACCCACTCTTTTATTTTATGGAGGGCAGGTGTCACCTTTGCTTGTGAGGATTAACCAAATAGCTGCCGAGGTAGCTGCAGATTTGGGCTTTGATATTATCAAGACAAGTCTAAGTGGAACAGGCAGAAAGAGTCTTTTGAGGATTTATATTGATAAAGAAGGCGGTGTAACTATAGGAGATTGCGAATCTTTCAGCAGACGCCTTGAGACATTGCTTGATGTAGAGGATATTATTCAGAACTCCTATGTTCTTGAGGTCTCCTCACCAGGCATGGATAGACCTATTAGGGATATGAAAGATTTTGAAGGTTGTATCGGCAAACTTGTCCGCATAATTACAAAGGAAAAGATTGAGAACCAGACCTTTTTTATAGGCAGACTTACAGAAACAGGCACGGATTGGATCAGATTGCTTTTAGAGGATAGAAAGATTCCAAAACATTTATTTATTCCCTTTGAAGTAATTTCAAAGGCTCGACTTGAGATTGAGATAAAACAGGAGCCATAACATGTCAAAAGAGCTTAGTTTTGTCCTTGACCAGATAAGCAGGGAGAAGGGCATTTCAAGAACAACCCTAATAAGTGCCATAGAGTCGGGGCTTATTTCAGCGGCTAAGAAGAACTTTAATGGCAAGGAGAACATTGGCTTAAAGATAAATCCCAAAACAGGCAATGTGGAGATCTTCGAGATAAAGACTGTAGTGGAAACTGTTACCAACAGTGAGACCGAGATAGCCTATGAGGACATTAAGGAAAAATATCCAGACTATGAAATAGGAGATACCCTTAACTTGCCATTACAGATAAAGGACTTTGGCAGGATAGCGGCTCAAACGGCAAAACAGATAATAATCCAGAAGGTCAAAGATGCCGAAAGAAACATAATATTTGAGGAATACAAAGACAAGGTAGGACACATCATCAGCGGCAATGTGCTCAGGAAGGAAAAGAACATTTATTACATCAGCATAGGGAAGACAGAGGGCATATTGATGCAAAAAGACACACTGCCTACAGAAATAATCAAAAGAGGAGACAGCATAAGGGCATATCTTGCTGAGGTACGGCAAACATCCAAAGGACCTGGGTTGATACTCTCAAGGACTGACCCTAATTTTGTGGTTGGTTTATTTAAAATGGAGGTGCCAGAGATACAGGATGGAACGGTAGTGATCAAAGGCATTGCCCGTGAACCAGGGGAAAGAACCAAGATAGCGGTTCTATCAAATGACCCTGCTGTTGATGCAGTTGGTGCCTGTGTAGGGATGAAGGGCACCCGAGTTCAGGCTATAGTCAGGGAATTAAAAGGTGAAAGGATAGACATTATCCCCTGGAGCGAGGACAAAAGGATATTCATTGCCAGGGCGCTTACCCCAGCAATAGTTGACCGAGTTGGACTCAACGAAGATGAAAAGACTGCTATGGTCATTGCCGATGATCAACAGTTGTCCCTTGCCATAGGCAAAAAGGGTCAAAATATAAAGCTTGTCACAAAACTCACCGGTTGGGAGATTGACGTTATCAGCGAAACCGAATACTCCTCTATAAAAATGGAAGAGGCCGATAGGCACTTCAATGAGGCGTTTAAGAAAAATCCTAAGTGAGCCATTGCATCGGGAGCGCATAATCCTATGCCTCCCGATTTGGCTTGATGATACTTACATTGAAGAACCTCAAAGATCCTTTTCACCTTATAATGTCAGCGCTGTCTGCACCATAACTGCTTATTAATAAATGACCAAAACAATAGACTATGACCTCTGCTCTCCTTTACAGTTTGTTAAAGGGGTAGGTCCTGCCAGGGCAGCCCTTTTAAAAAGACTAAACATACATAATGTGCAGGACCTGCTTTATTATCAGCCCTTACGTTATGAAAAAAAGCCTACCCAATGCAATATAAGGGACCTCAAGTTAGACCATACTCAAATAGTATGCGGAAAGGTAGTATCAGTGCAGGTTGTAAATCCCTCCAGGCAGAGACAGGGCAGAAGAAAACCCCTTAACATTTTTGAGGCACAGATTACAGACCACACAGGATGGCTTAGGGCAGTCTGGTTTAATCAACCCTATTTGAAGGAGTCAATAAAACCAGGCACAAGAATTATGCTTACAGGGCAGCCTAAGAAGGCATTTATAGGGCTTATTCCTCAGATGACAAACCCTGCCTTTGAAATAATTCAGGAGGATGATACAATAAGCAGTGGCTTAAATGATGAGGGGTCATTGCCTGTTTATAGCTTAACTGAAGGCCTTGACCAAAGAAGATTACGCACAATAATCAGGAATGCCCTTGATAGTTATGCCCCCTATATTGTTGACCCCATTCCAAAGCACATACTACAAGCCCATCAGCTCCCCTCTTTAAAAGAAAGCCTGCTTGCAATACATCTTCCCCCTTCTGAGAGTTCTTTAGAGGACTTAAATGAAGCCATTACACCATACCAGAGGAGAATAGCCTTTGATGAAGTATTTATTCTTCAGATAGGTCTCTGCATACTTAAGGGTCGTTCAGCATCTGAGAAGGGTATATCCATGAAGGGTAGCGGCGAACTACGAAAGGCCCTGCTAAACAATCTGCCTTTTAGCCTGACGAGGGCGCAGGAGAGGGTGATTAAAGAGATTATAAGCGATATGGAGTCTGAGTCTCCAATGAGCAGGCTTCTACAGGGCGATGTAGGCTGTGGCAAAACTATAGTGGCCCTTATTTGTATGCTCAATGCCCTTGAATCAGGACATCAGGCAGCGTTAATGGCTCCAACAGAGCTTCTTGCAGAGCAACATTATCAGGGCATAAAAAAATTGCTCGGCAATATGGATATCAAAGTTAGTCTTTACACAGGCAGCAAAAGGGACAAGAAACCTTTGAGGATCCTAAAAAAAGAATCTATGATTGCTGTAGGCACCCATGCACTTATACAGGAAGATGTTGCTTTTGAATCCTTAGGCCTATCAATTATTGATGAACAACACAGATTTGGAGTAATGCAAAGGGCATCGTTACGGAAAAAGGGGAATAACCCCGATGTGCTTATTATGTCAGCGACTCCCATACCAAGGACCCTGGCAATGACACTTTATGGAGATCTTGACTACTCTGTTATAGATGAACTTCCACCAGGCAGGACCCCTGTGCAGACAAGGCTATTTACAGAGGGAAACAAGAGAGAGATCTACGGGATCCTGCAAAGGGAAATATCAAAGGGCAGACAGGCGTACATTGTTTACCCAGTTATTGAGGAGTCAGAGAACGCAGACCTCAAATCAGCCATATTAGGCGCCCAGAGGCTGCCAGAGATAATGCCCGGTCTGTCGGTAGGATTAGTGCACGGCAGGATGAAACAAGAGGATAGAGAAAGGGTGATGAGAGATTTCAAGGAGGGCAGGATTCATATCTTGGTAGCCACTACAGTTATTGAAGTAGGAGTGGATGTACCAAATGCAACGGTTATGGTCATCATTAATGCAGAACGTTTTGGACTTGCCCAACTGCACCAACTTCGCGGCAGGGTAGGCAGGGGAAACTATGAATCATACTGCCTGCTGCTTTGCTATAACCAGCCAGAGGACGCCAGAAAAAGGATGTATGCAATGCTAAAAACAAACGATGGTTTCAAGATAGCTGAGGAGGACCTTAAGATTAGGGGTTATGGCGATCTGATGGGCACTAGACAATCGGGCATGCCTGAACTCAAAACGGTAAATCTGCTTAGAGACGGTCTGTTAGTAGATTTAGCCCGCAGGGAGGCTGAATCTTTGCTCAAGGAAGACCCTACCCTTCAGAGGTATCCGCTCTTAAAGAAGACGGCTCAACAGTTTTGGGGCAGCAGGATTGATCTGTTTAAAACTGCTTGAGACAAATCGTCCTGTTGTAAGTTAAACTACTAAAGATGATGACCCCGTTTATTGAATACATAACAATAATTGCCTTAGGTTTGATTATAGGCTCCTTTATAAATGTCTGCATATACAGACTGCCGAGGGAGAAAAATATCCTGTTCCCCCCCTCTGCCTGCACAGCATGCGGCAAGAAAATAAGATTTTATGACAACATTCCCATAATAAGCTACCTCTTGCTTGCAGGGAAATGCAGAGATTGTAAGGGGCATATATCCATAAAATACCCCCTTGTAGAACTGCTTAACGCCCTGTTCTACATGGCCGCCTATTTGAGATTTGGCTTTGACTACTCACTGTTGTTTATATGCCCCTTTTTATCTGCACTGATTGTTATTACCTTTATTGATCTGGACTTTCAGATCATCCCAGATTCTATAACCCTGCCAGGGATACTGCTTGGATTGATTGCGTCTTCATTCATATTTCCAGACCCCTTTGAATACTATCAGATAACCGGTTTCATGAATGCGCTTATAGGGTTTATAACTGGAGGCGGACTATTCTTTCTCATCGCACTGCTCAGCAGAGGAGGCATGGGCGGCGGTGATATAAAGATGATGGCAATGGTTGGAACATTCCTTGGCTGGAAAGGGGTACTCCTAACAACACTCATAGGAAGCGTTGCAGGCTCACTGGTTGGGATTGCACTGATGGTCTTTAAAGGCAAAGATAGAAAGGCAAAGATACCCTTTGGACCCTTTTTAGCCTTAGGTGCCCTTATCTCACTGTTTGCAGGCAGGATTATACTTCAATTGTATCTCAATGGAGACCTCATGCCTTAGAATCTTTAGCATGCAATTTGTTCAAAGGGATCATTTTTAAATATGATATTGCTGTCTCACAATACATACAAGCGGTGTGATTATGGAAAAACAAAAGATTCTGATTGTTGATGATATTGCTTTAAATATTCAGGTTCTAAATGAAACCCTTCAGGCAGAATATCAGGTCTTCTTTGCCACAGAAGGTCATGAGGCGCTGAAGGTCGCAGAGTCTTTAAATCCCGATATAATCCTTCTGGACATAATGATGCCAGATATAGATGGGTATGAAACCTGCCGTAGGATCAAACAACACCCAGTCCTAAAAGATACACCAGTTATATTTATCACAGCCCTTGATGAGGCCCAATACGAGACCACAGGTTTGCATATAGGGGCTGTTGATTATATAACCAAACCCTTCAATCCTGAGATAGTCAAGCTCAGAATAAAGAATCATTTAGAACTAAAGAGACATCGGGACATACTGATGAATCTCTCCCACATAGATGGACTCACAAATATTGCAAACCGAAGGGCCTTTGATGAGGCATTAGAGAGGGAGTGGCTCAGGGCAAAAAGATCTGGAAGAACACTATCTATTCTTATGTTGGACATAGACTATTTTAAAAAATTCAACGACACCCTTGGACACGCTGCAGGCGATGAATGCCTCAAGGATGTTGCAAAGACAATCAAAGGGTCCCTAATGCGCCCCTCTGATATTGCAGCACGTTATGGCGGAGAAGAGTTTGTATGCCTGCTGCCAGAGACAGATATAAAGGGCGCTATGCACACGGCAGAGAATATAATGACAAATATAAAAAGGCTCAATATTCTCCATCCATCATCAGAGATCTGTTCTATAGTAACGGTCAGCATAGGGATAGCCTCTGCCTTACCAACCGATGATTCTGACAGCAACGAGCTATTACAATCAGCAGACAAGGCTTTATATGCAGCAAAGAGTTTAGGCAGAAACAGGATTCATGTATCTGGAGATGAAGAAACATCAGGTGCGCCTACTGAGGCAATCTGCCAAGAATTACCCCCTAACACAGAGTTAAAAGAACTTTTGGTTGCTTTTCCTGAAAAAAACCCAAACCCTGTAATTTGCATTAATAACAGAGGGACAATATTGTATGGCAACCGAGCCGCCTCTTTGCTTTTCAGTGAATGGTGTTGTTCTCCTGGCAACTGCATCCATGGAGACCTTTATAAGTTGCTTGGCAATTTATCGCCCCAGCAGGGAGCCGAACTAAACCTTGGCAACAGGATATATTCCTTCATTGCAGTTCCTGCAAGGGACAAGGATGCCCTTTTCCTATATGGTATGGACATAACAGAGAGGAAGTATGCAGATGCTGAATTGAAAAGATTAAAGAGCGTTATAGATGAGAGCATTAATATAGTGTTCATTACAGACTATGAAGGCGTAATAGAGTATATAAACTCCACCTTCACATCAATTACAGGCTATAGCAAGGAGGAGGTGATTGGTCAAAATCCCCGTATTCTTGCGTCAGGAGAGACCTCTAAGGCTAACTACAAAAACCTTTGGGATACAATCAAGTCAGGGAAAACTTGGAGAGGCATATTCAAGAACAAGAAAAAGAACGGCGAACTCTACTGGGCTAATGGCTTTATATCTCCAATTAAAAATGAACAAGGCAATATTACGCATTTTATGGCAATCCAAGAGGATATTACAGAGAAGATGCTTGCAGACGCAAAGCTCAATTATCTAAAAACCCATGACTCGATAACAAGCATCATCAACAGAAACAGATTTGTAGAACTGCTAACGGAATCAATTACCTCCCCAGAGAACCCGATTAAGCAGGGAGTGTTGCTTCAAATAAATGTAGATGCCTTTAAACTTATAAATGACACCTATGGATACAGTATAGGGGATCAATTTCTTAAGAACTTTGCTGATTTTCTCAAAGAACACGCCTCAGAATTAGATCTCAAGAGAATCAGCAGCAGAACAAGTATTATTGGTAGGCTCGGCGGAGATGAGTTTGCCCTGTTTCTCCCAGATAAAGACGAGCGTGAGGGGGTTCAGATTGCTGAGGAGCTCAGAAGAAAGATAGAAACATACAGATTTCTTAATGATATGATAAGGGCCACCGCAAGTATTGGCATAGCAGTCTATCCAGAGCAAGGGATTACTACCACAGAACTACTTACCAAGGCAAACGCAGCCACAAACAGGGCAAAGGAACTCGGACAAAACCGATGGTATCTCTACAGAGATGAAGACAAATACCTAAAGACAGCGTCCTCAAGCCTTGAAGAAAAGCAGCTAATCATTTCTGCTATGGAAGAAGACAGATTTGTTCCCTATTTCCAGCCTATCCTTGACCTTAGAGAAAATAGCATCCATCATTATGAATCCTTAGCAAGACTCCTAACCAATGACGGCACTGTGATGCTGCCAAGCTCATTTATATTTACCGCTGAAAGATACGGACTTGTTTCTGGCATAGACAAGATCATTACCCAAAAAACCATGCAGATACAAGCCGAATTGAGTCGGATTGGCAGAAAGATCTCCTTCAGCATGAACCTATCAGGGAAACACCTTGGCGATGAGAGTATGCTGGAATACATAAAACAAATACTTCAGGAGACCGGCGCCAATCCCGAATGCATAGTATTTGAGCTCACTGAAACAGCGGCTATATATGACTTTGCAAAGGCTGTAGATTTTGTAAAGGAGTTAAAGAATACGGGATGTAAGTTTTCATTAGATGATTTCGGGGTAGGCTTTACCTCCTTTGTTCATCTTGTAGAGATGTCCGTTGATTTTATAAAGATTGACGGCTCTTTTGTAAGAAATCTTCCCAACAGAGAACGAGACAGGGTGCTTGTTAAGGCTATATCGGAAATGGCAAGGGGCTTGGGCATTAAAACAATAGCCGAATATGTTGACAAGGAAGAAACCTTAGCGATACTTAAGGATTTAGCTATTGACTATGCACAAGGTTATTATATAGGCAAGCCTGCTCCTGTATTGATATCCTAAAGACGAGACTTTATATCCTCCACCACCTCTTTTAGCTTGTCCCTCTTCTGGGGGTCTAGGTCTGTGAATTTCACCGCAAACCTGACCTTCTTTGAGGCTGGATCTATATCTACAGCTTGTATTCTTATAACTATAGCCTCAACTGATAAGGGATCAGGGGTCTCAAAAGAGGCAGGGAAAACCACATGGATTTTGTCAAGGATCTGAGGCATTGGGTTGTTTCTTGATAGATTGGCTAAAACTCCTCCGAGGCTTATGTCTATTATCTCCCCCTCCGATGAGTTGTCTCCAAAAAGGAAAGTAAGTTTTCCTAACAGCCCTTGTCTTGAGAACTCCCTACGATCAAACTTTTCATCAAACTCTGCAATCTTCCTCAACAATCCATCTATGGTAAAGGGCATGTTTATATATCCATCAGCGCCCTTTTGCAGCGCAAATATGACTGCTTCTTTATCGCCTTTAGCAGCCATTACCAACGAAAAGATCCTTTTCTTACTGCTCTTGCTGCTTATCATATTCAAGAGTTCTTTGATCCTAATTTGCCTATCAGTAACATCAATTATTACAAGGTCATAACTCTTTTCCTGTAATTTTATTAGAGCGTCCTCGTTATCAGCAGAGTCGTCGATATCTATATCTTTATAGGCCTTTTCAATGCCAAACTTAATGAAATTTCGCCTCTCACCATCACTGTCAACCACAAGTATCCTTATCTTTTCCACTACTTATATCTCTGCACCTCAAACCTGAACATCTCAACCTCCTTATCTTCAGGGTCAATGCCTGCCTTCATCTTGGCAATTCTCAACTGCTCTTGCACTGTATTTACTCCCTCAAGGGCAGGCAGCAGAAGCCCTCTCCTGAATCCCTTAGAGACGATTACGCCATATTTATTAGGGTCCAGCTCAGATATATCGCTTATCTTCTCTGGCTTAGACAACACATCCACAGAAACAGTCAGATCCTTGAGCTCTGAGGGCTCAAGCTTTGGGAAACGAGGATCCTCAGTGGCAGCAGCAATCGCGTTTCTAAGTATCTCCTCATAGATACTTCCTGTAGAAGGGACAAAGGTGCCAATGCATCCTCTGAGTTGACCATGCTTCTTTAGGGACACAAAAACACCAGCCCTCTCTCTGAAATCCTCAGGCAATGTATCAGGCACCTCAAGCACCCTACCTTCTTTAATATAAGCCTCAATAGCCCTTCTTGCCAATTCAGGATAAACAGAACCACCTCCCCGCTTAAGGGCATCCTTCATCTATTCCTCCTAAGAGAATACTCTGCCAAAGAAATAAGCCTTTGCTTCTCTATGCTGTCATCAAAGACCTTCAGAGTATCCTTAGCCTCATCCACAAATCTTGAGGCAATCTCCATTGCACCTGAAATGCAATCATACTTTGTAAGTAATTGGGTTATCCGTCGTAACTCCTTCACCCTGTTTTTTCCCCTTGAGGAGCCTCTAACTATACTGCTTATCTCCAGCTTCTCAGTCTCTTGAGCCCTCTGTAAAAGCAATATCAAGGGCATAGTGATCTTCCCCTCTTCAAGGTCCTTTCCAATCTTTTTACCAAGTCTGCCCTGGTCTGCAGAGTAGTCAAGCACATCATCAACTACCTGAAAGGCTATGCCCGTATTTAACCCAAAGCTATGAAGCCTCTGCTGAATATCCTTGGAGCATCCTGATAAGATTGCCCCTATCTTGCACGCAGCGGCAATAAGCACCCCAGTCTTTGCTGAGATTATCCTGTAATAATCCTCAATGGTTATTTCAGGGTTTGAGGTCCTTTCAAGTTGAAGTATCTCTCCTTCGGTCATCTGTGTAGTAGCCTCAGAGAGCGCCTCCATGATAGACTGGTTCCTTTGCTGTACTGCTAACCTGAGGGCATTTGAGTAGAGATAATCCCCTACAAGTATTACCGTTTGATTACCCCACTGAGAATTTGCAGAGGGTTTCCCACGCCTCGTCTCAGCGCCATCAATCACATCATCATGAAGCAGCGAGGCCGTGTGTATTGCCTCAATTATTGCTGCAAGGATAAACCTGTTTTCGCACCTTCCTCCGCACAGATCAGAACTAAGCAGCAGAAAAAGGGGTCGCAGCCTCTTACCCCCGCTTTTTAGAATATGGAATCCAATAGCAGGCAGCAAGGAAGAGGCGCTCTGAAAAATACCTAAAAGCTCCGCCTCCACCTTGTGGAGTTCTTCTGTAAATGGGGCAAACACCTCTAAGCCTTTCATCAAAGCCACGCAAGATTTTGCAGTTCTTGAGGCTTAAATATGCCCTTTTCTGTCAAAAAGGCAGTAACATACTGGGCAGGAGTTACATCAAAGGCATAATTTAATGCCTTTACACCCTCAGGCGCTATCCTCTTGCCCTGAATAGTCGTTACCTCCTCAGGACTGCGCTGTTCAATAGCAATGTCTTCTCCCTTAGACATAGCAAAATCTATACTGCTTGTAGGGGCCGCTACATAAAAAGGAATCCCGTGCTCTTTACACAGAACCGCCAGGGTGTATGTGCCAATCTTATTAGCCACATCGCCGTTAATCGTTGTCCTATCTGTGCCTACAATAGCGAGATTAATCATGCCCCTATTCATAAGCCACCCCGCAGAATTATCAGTAATTAGGGTTACATCAATACCACACTGCATCAGTTCCCATGCAGTGAGTCTTGCCCCTTGAAGCACTGGCCTTGTTTCATCGGCAAAAACCTTAAATCTCTTTCCCTGTTCCTTTGCAACAAGCATAGGCGCCGTAGCAGTGCCATATCCTCCTGTAGCGAGGGCGCCCGCATTACAATGGGTTAAAATACCATAGCCTTCCTTTATAATTGAGGCTCCATATTGCCCAATCTTTCTGTTTGCCTCCACATCCTCCCTGTGTATCTTTAGCGCCTCTTCAATGAGCATTTCCTTCAGTTCCTGAGTCCCAAGCCCCGAGTTAGCAAGCAACAGGGAATCCATCCTCTTCATAGCCCATTCAATATTTACTGCCGTAGGACGAGTTGCGATCATAGCATCCATTACCTTTTTCATAACCCTGTAAAAACCAGCGAAGTAACTTGCCTTTTGCTGTGAAGCTGCTAAGGCTACACCCATAGCTGCAGCAATCCCTATAGCAGGAGCACCCCTGATAGATAGATTTCTGATAGCCTCCACTACAGCAAGATAATCGTTACACTCTATGTAACGCACCTCCAGAGGAAGAGCCCTTTGGTCAAGGATTAGCACCCTATCCTCTTTCCACTCTATAGCCTTTACCATAAGTTCTCCCTTCAATTACATTCATGAACCCACAGGGCATGATAGATTTTATCTTAGTCCTATAAATAAAACCTCAGCAGGACAAAAAAAATCAAGGAGCAGGTCTCTTAATCTAAAGGTTCAAGGCAAACAAAAAGGCAAAGGGTTTATAAAATATCCCTTTGCCTTTTAAAAAACCAAAGAGGGCCTAGTCCCTTGTCCTAAAGCCAGACACAGACTGCTTGAGCTGCTCTGCTACCTTTGTAAGATTATTCACCTCCTGCATCACATCTTCAGACATATTTTCCATCTCCTGAGCAATTGCAGAGGTCTTCTCAATATTTCTCGCCACCTCTTCCGACGCAGCAGACTGTTCATCCACAGCCGTGGCTATCTGTGTTATCTGATCCCTCACCCTCTCAACGGCCTCTACAATATGATTTAAGGCATCGCCAACTTCCCTTATATAATCTGTTGCCTTTGTAACCTGCCCAGAGGCATCTTCCATAGATTTTGTGGTCTGCTCTGATTCTATCTGTACAGCACTTATTTTTTCAGATATCTCAGCGGTAGCCTTTATAGTCCTTTCTGCAAGTTTCCTAACCTCATCGGCAACCACGGCAAATCCCCTACCCTGCTCTCCTGCCCTTGCAGCCTCTATTGCAGCATTCAGGGCAAGTAGATTTGTCTGGTCTGCTATATCTTTAATAACAGTAACGATATCACCTATTTCACCCACCCTGTTATTGAGCTTATCAACCATTGATGCAAGTTCCACCGTAGATGTATAGACCCCGTTTACGGTATTTACAGCGCCGTCGGCCACATTTTTACCCTTATTAGCAGTCTCCATTGCCTCTGCAGAGGTCTCTGAGGCCACTGAGGCATTCCTTGCAATATCCGTAATGGTTTGGCTCATTTCCTCAGCGGCAGTAGCAATCTGTGATGCCTGCATGGACTGATTTTTAGCACCCTCAGTAGTCTTTAATGAACGATTTTTCAATACCTCTACGCTTGCAACCACATCTTTTGCAGAAATAAATACGCCCTTGATCATTCCGTTAAAGGAATCAGTCATTGCGTTCATCTGAGCAATAGTCTGCCCTATGTCATCGGTATTTTTTGTCTCAAGTTTTGTGGTAAGGTCACCACCTGCAATCTTATGAAGCGCCTCTCTAATGTTGCCTACAGGCACAATGGCAAGCTTCTTTACGAGCATATAGATAAGAACAATCAAAACCAGAATAATTACTGAGCCAAGCATAAGCGTCTGTATTAATGTAGTTGCGATTGCCGACTGCATGGGCTTAAGATCAGCAAGTATCTCAAAGGCTCCCCTCTGTTCGCCCACAGACCAACCTTCCATCTTGATGCCCAGGGGATCAAATCCCTTGCCCTCAGGATAATCCTTTTCCGTACCATGGCACAACATACACTCTTGAGTAAGTGTAATTGGTCGCATATATCGAAGCACATTCTTCTCTTTGTCCACTATCCACAACTCTTCAAGCTTATTTGAAGACATCTTCTGGAGCATATCCCTCTCAATAGGATCAGCCTCATTTGCCTTGTTTCGAGCTTGGACCCTCGGCACTCTAAATTGGTATCCAACCTTCTCAGCATCTGCCTTTGCTACGGACCATGAGGCAACAATAGGAATTGTGTAATAGTAATCTGCTTCCCTCGCCTTTTGAATAATCTCATCTTGGTTTTTTGCACCACCAATCTTGTCCCTAATGTCCTTCAAAAGCCTTGAGTCCTCGAAGGCGTTGTGCTTAGCCCTCAATCCTGCAATAAACTGCCTCGTATTCTCGGACTGTAAGGTAACAGCCCTTGCCTTTGAAATGATGTTAGCCATTTCTCTCTCTTCAATCTTAGACTTGATGAAGAAGAAGTTGATCATGTAACTGACAATAAAACTGATAACAACAAGGATAATAATCTTTGTACCAAAATTCACTCCCTGCATAAAACCTCCCTCTGTCTCTCCCATTTTATCTCCTTATTTTTTAGGATAAACAATAATTGCGTTTACAATAGGTCTCAAAGTGGAGGTTATTTTACTACGCTACATTTTTTTTATTCCACCCCTCATAAAAATATTTTCGATAAAGGGACAGACCATCAATAAAGCGCTGCAGTAGGATACGCCATTGTCAGTAGCGGCTTAATTTGTCCGCTCGTTGTTATACCATAAGATGAAAATGAACAAATCAATGTCAATCTGGATTTTCTCTAAGGAGCTATAGAACTTCTTGCGAAAAGCCACTTCGTAGAATCCTTGCTGAACAGTATGAATAAGTCGCTCAACGGCTACATTGGTCCTTGGAATGCCTAACCTTACTCTTCCCTACGCTATTGTCTTTGAGGCACAGAAAAAGTTCCTGTGGGCAGCTCTCAGGATAACCGAACATACTTTAACTGCTAAGCAATCTGATTTTACCAATTGATAAAAAGCAGAAATCAGCCCAAAGTTGCCCATAGAAACCTGTAAGAGCAAGAGGGCATGCCTGAAAGCCTTTATACTGCCACAGGGTTTATTAAAAGGGCCATAGGTCATTCAGTCACCAAGAGGTGATTAGTTTGGCATTGTCTGTGAAGGTCCAGAGGTCTCGTAAAAAGGGGTGGCAATAAAGCCCTTTCAGCACACCCTCTTACTCCTATCGGCAATTTAAGGATCAGGCAGTAAATTGACATAAAAGCAACCGTTGTGATAAGTTGTTAGCCATGTTTTTTAAAAAAGCTAAACCTGAAGATAACCCTTCTGAGGATGCACAACTCAGAGAGAGGTTGTTGCTTTTGATAGAGGAGATAGAGAACCTCAGGAAGATAACGGAGAGCAAACTCCGTTACCTTGAGGAAAATGTGGAGACTCGGATCATAGAGCTTGAGAGCAAATTAGAAACCCTTGAGGAGAGACTTCATATTCTAAACCAGGTGCTTTTAGGTCTAGATCCATCAAGGCGTTTGAATTAATGCGGGTGTAGCTCAGTTGGTAGAGCACAACCTTGCCAAGGTTGGGGTCGCGGGTTCGAATCCCGTCGCCCGCTTTTATTATAAGTAAGAATCAAAGTCTTACGGCAATATAATCCTGCCCTAATCTCCATGATAGAGAAGACAAGAATAATTGAAAACCCCTCAAGTCAATCAGAACTTGATAATGCCAAGAAAATCGCCAAAAATGTTCTAAAGAGCAGGAGTTTTCATCAGGTGCTCAGTGAATCTATAAGCCAAGATACTGAGAATCCACTTGCAAAGTTTGGTGGTGCCCCAGCACAGTCTCCTATAAGGGACAATGCCTCCTCCAGCGCTGATTATGAGAAGATTATTAATGTGGTCTTCAAACACGAAGGCAGGGGCTTTGTAAAGGAGGATGCGGGCAGGGAGTCTTCAAAATTCGGCATCCTTCAAGGCACTGCCCGTCAGTATGGGTATACTGGCGACATAGCCTCAATGACTAAGGAGGATGCGGAGAGGATATACAAAAAACTTTGGGATAAATCTGGGGCAAATACATTGCCATATCCCCTGAGTCTCGTTCATTTTGACACCTATGTTAACAGCCCTGCTGCTGCCCGTAGGATGCTTCAGAAATCCCAGGGCGATGTAGAGGTTTATCTATCTTTGAGGCAGGAGAGGTATGACAGGCTTGCTGAACTCAGACCTGAAAGGTTTGCAAGGTATAAGAAGGGGTGGGCAAATAGGATAAACAACCTCCGCACCCTGATATCAGAGGATCGAACAAACAACTCCATTGCTTCTAATCCTCTTCAGATTAACAGTGTTGCCTCCAATGCCACCCCGGCAAACTGGGACAAAAGGCTATTTTAGCCCAAGAACATCCTGCATATCGTAAAAACCAGCCTCTTTATTGACTATCCATCCTGCAGCCCTAAGAGCTCCCCTTGCAAAGGTATCCCTGCTTGAAGCCCGATGGGTTATCTCTATCCTTTCCCCAAGTCCTCCAAAATACACTGTGTGCTCACCTACTATGTCTCCAGCCCTAAGGGTTTGGATTCCTATCTCATTTCTTGTCCTCTCTCCGATCATGCCCTGTCTCGCATATACACCTACTTCGTTTAAATCCCTTTTTAAGGCCTCTGCGATTACCTGAGCCATCTTTAAGGCTGTGCCGCTGGGGGCGTCTTTTTTTAGGCGATGGTGTGCCTCTACTATCTCCACATCGTAATCATTTCCAAGCACTATAGCAATGTCCTTTAACACTCGAAGCAGCAGATTTACCCCTACGCTCATATTGGGAGCAAGTACCAGTGGTATAGAGGATGCCTTCTCTTTGATTGATTCAATCTCTGCCTGAGAGAGTCCTGTGGTGCCAATAACCATAGCCTTTTTGTGCTGGACAGCAATGCCTACATTCCCTGCAACTGCCTCTTTATTAGTAAAATCTATAACCACATCACCCTTGTCAATAACTGCCCCAAGAGAATCACTAAGGCGTACTCCCAGGTCTCCAATTCCTAATATAGAGCCAATATCCTTTCCGATAGAATCATGTCCTTTTCTTTCTACTGCCCCTACAATTTCCATATCGGCATACTCTTTTGAAAGAGCTGTAATCCTGCTACCCATCCTGCCTGCTGCTCCCATTACTATAATCTTTGTCATTAAGTCCTCCTTATTTTTTTATCGTTTTGTTCTGAGTCTCTCTGAGGGCACGGGGGCATGCACAGTGTATATTGGATTTGCCAAAGTCCACCACCCCTCTCGCTGTTTGCTGTCAAACTCTATCCTGTAAACATATTTTATGCTCTTATAGGCAAGATCAAAGGGAGATATTACCCTAAGGGGAGCTCCATGGTCATGGGGAAGCGCTTTGCCATTCATATCCACTGCCAATATTATCTGATTCTTTGGGTCCAAAAGAGACTCCAGGGGGAAGGATTCAATGTAATGCCCCTGTCCGTAGGGCTTTGAACGGGTCTCACCAAGGGAGTGGAAGGTTACAAATCTTGCGTTGCTATGGGGCGTTACCATCTTTAATACCTCATGAAAGCGGAACCCTCTCCACTTGATGTCCTTCACTGACCATCCCTCAACACAATGAAAATCCGATAGCTGTTCAGTAACACTAATCTGTCTCACCTGTTGGTATGATAAAGAGATAGGGTTATCCACCAAGCCGTCTATTATTAGTTTATATGGTTCCTTCTTTGCCCTATCGCTGTATTTGATAGTGCCTGAGTCAGGATCAAATCTGAAGGAGTCCTTCTCTACTGTCCTAACCCCGAGGGAGGATACAAAGTAAGACCATGCCTGCTCTATCGAGGAAAAACACACCGCTGTAGTGGCTATCAATTTTAGGAACATCCTCCTGGCAATGCCTCCTTCCTGCATTTTGCTCTCCTTTCAGTGAGACATGATAGAGACAATTTTGGCATGTTTAATTATAAAGCCCCCTTACGGAGATTACATAAAGGGTATTTACAAAGGGATTAGCCCCCTTCAGTATGTTGGAAGCCTTTACGCCCATGATGGGCTTACAAAGCACAATCAGTCTGTCATTGAGGAGTCCGTAATCAAGTATCTCTCCATCAAGCTTATCTACTAAGGTAAACTGCTCAACAGACAATCCATTCCACCAAAGAAACCTTATCTCTGATTCTTTAAAACCCAAACCCTTAGCCATACCGAGTATGGGAATCCTCTTAGGTACAATTACACCGCCTGCTCTGGAGATCAGGCGATCCTTTATGGTCCACTCGCCCCTTTCAATCATAAACACTGGCGTATCTTTCTTAAAGGTCGTTGAGAATCCGCCAAATCCCTCTCCGCTGCTCCAGGATATCACCCCTGTGGAAGAATACAGGTTAAGGGATCCCTTTTCATCCCACAGGATAAACCCCTTTTTCCCCTCTGGAGACTCTATAGCAGTGAAGTCATATATGTTTACCCTTTCTGGCAGTTTTAGAGGTTCCCCCCTAATGATATTGCCCTGGTTATAACTCAACATATAGACCCTTCCGTCAAAACCTTCTTGCTTTGAATAGGACTGCTCGATTATAGTGTTTCCGTAGCCTCTGATAAATGCATCCTTTCGCTCAGCAATCTTCTTGAGTTCTTTATCCTGAACTTGATATATGTAGGAGTCAACTACACCCTCTTTATAAACTGTCACCATTATACTCTCCCTCCTCTGTCCTTCGAGAGCAAAGGTGTCGACCCAGAGTATCTGCTCTGCTGAGGTTGTCTGAAATTCCCATAATAAACGCAAATCCGTAGAGGGCTGATATACAGAGAGGTTATTGGAGGATGCAAGTATTATCTCAGAACTGCCATCACCGTCAAGATCGGCAATGGCGATCTTCTTGATTGAGGATGGAACCTGATAGGTCAAGAGTATATTGCTGTCTGCTGCCCAGAAGGGTCTTGACTTTGCTATCAGGGATTGGGCAATTCCTGCATCCACTGTTGTGGTTTTCTCAGAAAAGGGCTTTCCGTCCTTTGTCCAGAACAGACGCTGCCTAATAATGGAGGATTCGAGGTTTCTTGATGAATCAATTACCATTAATATCTCAGTGCCCCTCTTCCTTGCCTCTTCAGATAGTTTTTGTATATCTGGATGGTCTGCCGCACTGTCTATGATTTCAAATCTGTCCCTGTCCTTGAGCATCTGATAATAGTGATCTGCTAGAAACCAGTTGATGTCAAACTGATAAAACAACACCTTTATCTTATTCATAGAAACTTTAAACATTGCATCTTTGAGTCCATCTTTATCGCCTTCAATAAGCACAATGTCTGACTGATTTTCATCAGCCCTTATAACCTCTGCCACTCCGATAGGTTTTTCGACCTTGCCTAAGTATTCACGGGTAACAGGATGCATAAAGCTCACATCCTCCTTGAAGATATAGAGCCTCATGCCAACCTTTATCTTGTCTTTTGAGCCTTTGTTTATGACAGCCCTATTGCCATCCTGAGAAATAACCCTACCTGAAACCGCGGGAAAATAAGAAAGCGCCTCTTGCATAAGTATGGAAAAGGCGTCTTCTGAAGGTTTGTTTTGTTGGGTGTTAGCCGTTAGAGGATAAAATATACATAACAGAAATATTACAAAAACTCCCAAGGATACACCTCCCCTTAATACCATTGGACTCTCCTACAAGTTAATTTTAATCCTTAATCAGGGTAATTAAAATTACTCTTTTTTTTCAAACTGCCACCTCACTGGTCAGAATCTGAGCCTGTTCAACTGCTCTGGACTTGATAGTTCTTAACCTCCGTTGCATCAGTTGCTGCCTTTGGGTTTTAGGTATTTTGAGACATTGTCCTTATTTCATGAGCTGCCACTGTCATTGCAATCATCACTGCTTCATCAATCTCTGATTTTAGCGCTCCACTCTGTTCTTCCACGGCAAGACAATACTCAGTTCAAGGTTGACATCCTGCTACAAGGGATGCAGAAAGCGCCATCAGGTACTCAGTCTTCCTGTCTAAAGAACCTTCTGTATAAACCCTTTCAAAGAAACTGTCATAAAAGTCCATTGTTTGGGTATAGGCCTTGTAGTCATTTGCTCATGGGGTCTCCTTTGGCTTTTCAAAGTAAGGGCATTTCTGCCCTCTGCAACCATGGGGATGATATTCCACATAAAGGCACTTGCTCATGGAATTACTAATATGAAGGTTTATCCCAAAATCCTCTTGAAATATACCGATGGAGGATTCGATAGATGCCCTTGCATAGGCTTTGCAGCAACTCGGACCAGTAAGCTCGGATATTATACGAGCAATCTTTGCCACAGCATTCATGGTGATTCTTTGTTCCTTGTCTGTGCCACAAACTGATTTTGATAATAAAGAAACGCATGCGCCTACCGCTACAGTGATTCCGCATAGTCCTGTAAGACCGCAATATCCTCCTTTCGCCTGCTCTGCAATCCTGTTGAATACCTCCGCAATGTCTCTGTTATCAATAACATCGGGGCATGTATTTTTGAGGGCAGACATGAGAGCACCTCCTACAATCCATGCGTGCTGACATCCGAGCATAGGAAGTGAAGGTATAGACATCATGAGTTCTGCTGTTTCAAGGGGATCTTTCCACCTATTGGTGAATGATACCTCTTTTATAATTCTCAGGGCGTCCTTATTATGACAATCTTCACAAACATAGTGCCCTTCTGTGCACCTCATATAACCACGGGAGGACCTCTGACAGTAATCGCACTTCATTTCCTCTGCATGGGTGAGATAGGTTAGCGCCCTTGCACAAACCATGCAGTTTTCACTGTTTGCAGATCTTATGGCTGTCTCTTTTTTTACATCCTGTCCCTCTTGAGGATGCTCCACGTCATCCTTTGTATCGGAGGTTGCTCAGCAAGAGGGATTCTCAGTAATTCTGTCCATAGCTTTATGTCTCCTTATTATGATATGAGAGAGAGAGAGGATTATGGCATGTCAGGCAATGTATGAGCAACAGATAGGAGGGGCAGTGATTGGATTATGAATTAGATATAGTTTAAAATAAAGAAAAACATGGAGGTCCGAGATATGAAAGGGATACTTTTTGCATTAATTGTCGCATTTGTATCCATCTCAATGATGGGATGCAACACTGTTCACGGAGTAGGCAAAGATGTTGAAAGCGCAGGCAGGGCAATACAGAAATCGTCTCAATAAAATAAAGGGGGCTTCATAAAATGGAAGTTAAGACCGAAGGCATGACAGCCATAGTAACCATCTTTGCTAATGTAGCACAATTCATTGATAGCCTTGCAAGGCTTCTTGAATCAGGGGAGTTTTTCAGTATGGGTGCTCAGGAAAGGGCAGAAATCATAAATAACATATTTTCAATCAGCAAGTTTCTCAATGAAACAGGCCTCTCAATCCATGAGATGATTGAGCAAGCCAAAGAGGCGAAATCTTAAGGGTTTGTTTTTATACTCAATATAGGCATTTTATGCTCCTATGCTAAAGGACCTGAGGTTAATATCCCTTGCGAGCGCCTCTCTTTTTATCCTCTATATATGCGTCCAGTTGTTTATTCCTTCCTATACTGGTGTATTTCCGATAGAGGTTGAGATACCAGAGGGGACATCCTTTAGACAGGCAATGGATATACTACATAAGCACAATCTCATTAGGGACAAGAATATCTTCATAATCCTTGGCAGAATCAGCGGCATGGACAAGAAAATACGGGCTGGATATTATGCCTTCTGGGGTTATATGAGTCCCTATCAAGTATATAACAGATTCAAGGAAGGCAGGATTATTGAGTATGAGGTAACAATAAACGAAGGAGACAGTCTTTTAGAGATAAAGCAAAAGCTCTCTCAAAAAAAGATCATCTCTGAGGTTGATTTTGAAAGGTTATCCACGGACAGAACATTTCTCTCATCAATGAACATAAAATCCCAAAGCTTAGAGGGCTATCTGTATCCTGATACCTATAAGTTCCCAAAGGGTGCCAAGCCTTCAACGACCTTAAAGACTATGATAGACCGGCTCCGAAGGGAATATAATCAGGAGATATGGGACGGTCTCAAGAGGCTTGGCTGGGATGAAAACCAGATGCTCACCCTGGCATCTATAATTGAGCGGGAGGCAGTAACAGATAAGGAACGCCCTATAATATCCGCTGTATATCATAACAGGCTGAGACTGGGCATGCCACTTCAGGCAGACCCAACTGCCATATACGGCATAAAGAGTTATAAAGAGAAGATATACCGCAAAGACCTGCTGAGAAACACCCCCTATAACACTTATATTATCAAGGGATTGCCTCCAGGTCCTATCGCATCACCAGGCGTACAATCTATAAGGGCTGCCCTCAATCCAGCGAGATTGCCCTATCTGTATTTTGTATCTAAAAATGACGGCACCCATATATTCTCAAAGACCTTAGAAGAACACAACCGAGCCATACGCAATGTAAGACAGGGCATACAAAGCACAATCACAGAAGAGGCTGAATCATGATTAAGAGGAGGAAGACTCGCAGCATCTCTATAGGTTCTGTAAAAATCGGCGCAGAAGCGCCTGTGTCTGTCCAGTCAATGACAAAAACTGACACCAGAGATGTAAATGCCACAGTCTCTCAGATACATCTTCTGTACTCAGCAGGATGCCAGATAGTGAGACTTGCGGTTCCTGACATGGAGGCTGCGAAGGCATTGCGGGAGATAAAAAAACAGGCGCCTATACCACTTATTGCTGATATCCATTTTGATTGGAGGTTGGCGATAGAATCTATCCTTGCAGGCATTGATGGATTAAGGATCAACCCAGGCAATATAGGAGCAAGGTGGAAGATCAAGGAACTGATTGATCTTTGCAAGGAAAGGTCAACCCCTATAAGAATCGGCGTCAACGGAGGTTCTCTGGAGAAAGATATTCTTGCAAGATACGGACATCCCACTGCAGAGGCGATAGTTGAGAGCGCTGAGAGGCATATCAGGATCCTGGAGGAGATGGGCTTTGAGGCCTACAAGGTATCACTAAAGGCATCAGATGTTATAAAGACTATCGAGTCCTACAGAATCTTTTCAGAACGATACGACTGCCCTCTTCATATAGGCATATCTGAGGCAGGACCTTCATTTACGGGATTAATCAAGAGCGCCTCAGGGCTTGGGATTTTGTTATATCAAGGTATAGGCGACACTATGCGGGTGTCTCTTACTACCGACCCTGTTGAAGAGGTCAGAACGGCTATCACCCTCCTGAGGGCTTTGGGCTTAAGGGAACAGGGACCCGATATAATATCCTGTCCTACCTGCGGGAGATGTCAAGTCAATGTGGTGAATATTGCCTATCAGGTTGAAGATTTTATAAGAAGTATAAATAAGCCTCTTAAAGTGGCTGTGATGGGTTGCGCTGTAAATGGCCCTGGTGAGGCGAGAGAGGCTGATGTGGGCATCGCCTGTGGTAAAGGCGAAGGTTTTCTCTTTAAAAAGGGTAAGATCATAAGACGCGTCAAAGAAGAGGACCTCTTGAAATCTCTTATAGAGGAGATCAACAGCATCTAAATATTGTAATCCCTTATCTTGTTAAAGAGTGTCTTGTAACTTATCTTTAGCAGTTCAGCGGCCTTCGTCTTATTTCCACCTGTCTTCTGCAACGCCTCTTTGATCTTCTCGATCTCAGCCTGCCTTTGGGCTTTAGCAGATACGCTTTGCAATGAGTTGTCATGTATGCTGCTGCCTTTTACTGTGCCACCCTGAAGGTCAAACAGTTCAACGCCTATCATTGAGGAGGATTCACAGAGTATGACTGCCCTTTCTATAGCGTTCCTAAGTTCTCTGACATTGCCAGGCCAGTTGTAAGACTTAAGCATCTTAAGTGTCTCCTCAGATAGCTTAATATCATGCTTTGCTGCCTCTTTGGAGAAGAACGACAGATAATAAAAGGCAAGGGGCTCTACATCCTCAACCCTTTCCCTAAGGGGTGGTATATGTATAGGGAAGACATTTAAACGATAAAACAGGTCAGCCCTGAAGGATCCCTTATCTACCTCCTGCTTCAAGTCCTTGTTGCTCGCTGCTATTAACCTTGCATCAACCTTGATGCTCCTTGTACCACCAATTCGGACGAACTCATTCTCTTGAATAACCCGCAGTATCTTTGCCTGTAAGGATATGTCCATGTCGCCTATCTCATCGAGGAATATTGTGCCGCTGCCAGCCATCTCAAACCTTCCTGGTTTTAGTTCTCCGGCGCCAGTGAATGCGCCTTTTTCATGTCCAAAGAGTTCGTTCTCAACTAGATCCTTTGGGATTGCAGAGCAATTAAAGGCTAAAAAGGGCTCATTAGAGCGTTGACTTTGATTGTGTATGAAATGTGCCAATAATTCTTTGCCTGTCCCGCTTTCACCAAGGATCAGCACAGTGGTTTTCATGTTTGCAACCCTCTTTGCCTTATGCACAACCTCAAACCACGCAGGGCTCTTGCCTATCATATCTATATTTCCGGTCTCTTTAAGGGGTAAAATCCCTCCTCTGTCATGGGTTGTTGATGACTGGCTAATCGCCTCTCTGATAAGTCGAACCAAATGATCTATGTCAAAGGGCTTTGTTATGAAATTATAGGCTCCCTCCTTTACAGCCCTCACAGCAATGTCAATAGAACCAAAGGCTGTCATCATAATAAAAGGCAAGGGTATGGCCCTTGCTTTTGCTGCCTTTAGCACAGCCAATCCTTCTCCATCGGGTAGCTTCAAGTCGCTCAAAACCAGACTCAGACTATTATCTGTGGAGAGGCGCCTTAAAGCCTCAGATACATTAGGCGCTATAACAATCTCAAAGCCCTCCCTGGTGAGCGATTTTGCCAGCATATGAGCGAGGGTGCTCTTGTCCTCCACTATGAGTATGCGCGGCATCATCTCTTCACCGGTAGGGATAGGGTAAATTTGCTCCCCTTTCCAGGTTCGCTTGTTACCCTGACAGAGCCTCCATGCTCTAAGGCTATCTTTTGAACCAAGGTGAGCCCCATTCCAAAGCCAGATTCCTTTGTGCTGTAAAAGGGCAGGAATATCTTGTTTATCTCCTCTTTTGTAAGACCATTGCCATTGTCAACAACATTTATGTCTAAGGTATCACCGCTATCAATCTGTCTCTTCTCTATATTTACCCATACCCGCTGTCCTGCCTCTAAGGCATTTTTTATAATATTTTTCAGTGCCTGTCTCAATAACTTTTCATCCCCAACAAAAGGTAATGGACTGGGTTCACTAAATATCACCCTCTCTCCTTCAGGGATTGACTTGATTGTTCCCCTAATCAACTCAACCAGATCAAATTCCCTTGTCTCATGCCTTGAGCCATGGGCAAATTTTAGCAATTCTTCAATTATACTATTTATCTCTTCAACCTCTTTAATAATTGCCTCGGCAAGTTCTATCTGCTCAGGGTCTGTAAGCCCCTTTAGGAGAAGCCTGGAATTGCCTGAGATTACCATCAATGGATTTCTCAACTCATGGGCTATACCGGCAGAGACCTCGCCAAGGGTGGCGAGCCTTTCTTGTATTGATAGTTGCTCCTTAAGTGATTTTATCTCCCTTGCAAAGATATCATAGGAGACAAATTCTTCTTTAAGGGTGTTATCATCGGCTGCATTTGCTGCCAGTGTCTTTTTCTTGAGCAGTTTAAGTAATAGGACAATACCAATAGTGAAAACTATGAGCAGTATAGTAATCAGTATAAAGATAGATTGATGGGGATAGGTCATGTGTCAATTTTGCGCAAATTGTGTTATTTTTATCATAATGAAGTTTCCTATTGAATTGCAAGACAATTTTCTGGTATAATCCCCCGCATCATGGAATTTTTACAACAAAAGTATCTAATAGAATCCCTAATATTCTCATCACCTCAGCCTATAACTATAAAAGAACTCCGTCTTATAACTGAGCTTACAGAGAATGATTTGACTAAGGCGCTGAGGGAACTTAAAGAAGAATATGCAAAAAGAAAAGGTGGACTATTAATAGCCGAGATTGCTGAGGGCTATCAAATGGTGACCAATCCTGAGTTTTCTCCCTGGATAAAGAGGCTAAGAAAAAACTCTCAATCCACAAGGCTGTCACAACCAGCCCTTGAAACCCTCGCTATCGTAGCCTACAAACAACCTACGACAAGGATAGAGATAGATCAGATAAGAGGAGTAAACTCAGAGGGCGCTGTAAAAAGTCTTGTAGATAAACGACTGATAAAGATAATAGGGAAAAAGGAGGCGCCAGGCAGGCCCTTTTTATACGGCACTACAAAGGACTTTTTACAATATTTTGGACTGAAAAATCTGTCCGATCTTCCACCGTTAAATGACATCTTTAAAGATGATGCCGCTTAAACAAAAAAACGATTAAGGAGGGCTTTATATGAGATTATTCAGCCTTGCAATAACTGCATTTGCCCTTATTGCTCTAACAATCTCGGTATCCTATGCAGACAATACTTACTCAGTCCAAAAGGGAGACAATCTATACAGTATATCAAAGAGATTCAATGTATCGGTGGAAGATATTATGGAGGCAAACAATCTGCCCTCCATCGCCCTTCAGATCAACCAGAAACTTACTATCCCCTCTAAAAATACTGTAAGCCGCCCTAACAACTCTAATCAATCTCCCGAAACAGCTAAGGGATCTAAGATAAACATACCAGAGTATCATATCGTTGCAAAGGGCGACACCCTTAGGAAAATATCTCAACAATACAATGTAGGTCTGTCTGAGCTCTCTAATATAAACAATGTAGATTCAACTCAGCTAAAAATAGGTCAGAGGATACTGCTTAAGAAGATCGCTCAAGATAAAGTGTCAGATAATGCAGATTCTAAGGGACAAACAGAAAAGACACAGACACACACTGTAAAGAAAAGTGAAACAATCTGGAGGATTGCAAAGAGATACAATATGTCCGTAGAAGAACTTAAGGACATAAACAATCTTTCCTCAAACTCCCTAAAGAACGGTCAAAGATTATCCTTAATAAGGCCAGAGTTTGATGATACAGAGGATCCTTTGAGGGCGATCCGTTCAAGCTACATTGGAAAGAAACCCTTTGTTGCCTCTCAGGCTAAGATTGCAGAGGTCAATGAGATGTCAAGGGGAGATGAACTTGCCAACCTTGACCTTCAGGAAAGGATCATACTTTTTGCTAAGAAGTTATTGCATCTGCCTTACAGCTTTGGAGGGAGCAGCGCCTTTGGCATAGATTGTTCTGCCTTTGTTCAAAAGGTATATAATGCAGCAGGCATCAAGCTGCCAAGAAGCGCCAGAGAGCAGTATAAGTTTGGTGAACTAATCGATGATAAAAATGAACTCGCAAGGGGCGACCTGGTATTCTTTAGAACCTATGCCTCTTTCCCCTCCCATGTAGGGATATATCTTGGGAACAATCTATTCATACATGCCTCAACCTTATCAAAGAAGGTTACCATAGACAGTATGGATACCCCCTATTATGTCAAGAGATATATTGGTGCAAGAAGGCTCTTGACTGAAGAAGAATCAAAGAGACTTTCAACCAATGAGCCAAGGCTTTTAGATAACTAAAAGATAAACCCTTAGGGTCTTAAGTATCCCGATATCATAATATCAGGACCTAACCTTCTTATCCTAAGGTTTTTAATTTCTAAGGCATTCTCAAGGGGAATATAACCGTTACCGCCTGTTACAGGCAATGAAGATTTTCCACAAATTAGCTTAGGGGCAATAAAAAAGACCGCCTTATCGACAACCCTCTCTAAAAATGCCCTGCCATTTAGCGAAGAGCCAGCCTCTATCATTACTGATGATATGCCAAGGCCTCCAAGACGTTGGAGGATTTCATCAAGCGCAAAGGGCGATGATTGGAGGTCCATCAATCCTATTCCCATTGAGGATAGGTCTTTAATTTTTTGTTGTTTCTCTATAGAACTAAGTTCTCTGCCTGCAAAAATCACTATTGTAGGTGCATCCTTATTGAATACCCTATAATCTAAAGGCACATCCAGCCAAGGATCTATGATTACCCTCATGGGATTTCTTAAGCCCTTTATCCTTGCAGTCAGCTGAGGGTTATCAGCAAGCACAGTCCCCCTTGCAGTGATCACTGCATCCACTAAACCCCTTAACTTGTGCACCTCTCTCCTCGCCCTTTGGCTGGTTATCCACTTGGAATTGCCTTCAGGGTCGGCAATCTTGCCATCTATAGTCATGGCTGTCTTTATAATTACAAAGGGTCTCCCAGTAGTAATGTACTTTATATAAAACTCGTTTAAATGCCTTGCCTCTTCAGATAATAAGCCTAAGTGGACCTCTATCCCTGCTGCCTCTAACTCCTTCAATCCGCATCCTGATACAGAGGGATTCGGATCTACCATCGCAACAAATACCCTTTTAATGCCTGCTTCAATTATAGCTTTTGTGCAGGGAGGGGTTCGTTTGTTTGTATGACAACAGGGCTCAAGGGTAACGTATAGGTCAGCCCCCTTTGCTTTTTTGCCAATATAGTTAATCACAAGCGCCTCAGCATGGGGTTCGCCAGCCCTCTTATGGTAATCTTCGGCAATAATCTTTCCTGCTTTCACAAGGACTGCTCCAACCATTGGATTTGGACTTGTCATGCCGCAGGCTTTCTTGGCAATAGCAAGCGCCCTAAGCATAAACTGTTTTTGTTCCTTAGAATACTCAAGAGTTGTCATTGCCATAGTTTTATAATTAATCTGCCCTCACAGTGGATTGCTTTTTATCAGCTATTGATAATACCACAGCCCTATACATTATATTTAATTAGGGAAGACAAAGGGCATTTGAAAAAACCGCTCCTGATTAATTTATAATCCCAAAAGGGGCTGTTAATAGTTTACACAAAAGATGCTTGGAGATCCTATTAACCATATTGATAGTATAGGCAAGGGATGACAAGCCCTTTTAATTCTGGGTTTCTCCTATGCCAAAGATAATTGCCAATAGACAAGTCTCAAGGAGCGATAGTAGTTAAACTTGCCTGAGACTCATATTTTATGAAAAGGAGGATATAAAAAGTGCAAAGCAACTGTCCGGTAAATCTATGTATGACGCCAACCTATACCGACGATTTCCAGAGGGTACTTGAGATTGTGAGAAATGTGTTGGGCAAAGTAGATATTAAAAACCCTGATATTGATGTGGAAGGTCTTTGCAGGGAGATTGCAATACTTATAGCAGAAGACAGGGGCATAGATATCTACAAATAATAATCAAGAGGAAGGGCGCTGAAGATACATTTTTTGCACAAAGCTGCTTGTGTTACCTTAGCAGTTTTTCTTTGCCAAGGATAATCGTCCTTTTTACCTCAGAGATCCAATAGTTGGGGAATCTCTCTTGATCTACAAGCCATGGAATTAGGCTGTTAAGGGCATCGGTTATGCCTGCTCTTTCATCACAGATAGCAGAGAGGATGAGTTCCCCTGTCCTGTGCATCCTGCCCTGAAGTTCTCCATCTGTGGCCTCATGAAACTGCTTAGCTAACCCTTTAAAGTGCCTATCGGTCATATATGAAAGCCTCTCAGAACGAAGTAATGTTGCTGCCTCCATTAGTTTTTTGTAAAACTCCTGCCTCTCAGGAACTGCTGCAGAAAGGGCATCATATAGTAATTGAAGCTGACTCTCAAGGGTAATGCGGGGCATTCCCCTGTTGCCTAACACCCTGCTGAGCCATTCTACCTGCATCATAAACTCGCCATAGGAAAGGTCTGTAAGGGTTGCAAGCCATGCAGCATCGCTCTTTGCAAAACTCTCACCCCTTTCTTTATATCTTGCCTGAAAGTAAGGGTATTGCTCATAACACCTCTTAGCCGCTTCTATCGCTGCCTGTATCTCTCTTGGGTCCTGGGGCACAGGATGTTTGCCCGCCTCAGGATTAAGGGTGGTGGCAGTAAATCCCCATGCTAAATTATTGGGGGGATAGAGGGCAACGAAGAGGGTCTCAAGCATATCAAATAGTCTATAGGCAGTGGAAATAATGCCCTCTACCTCTGTTTTTTTCAGAGATAGGGTATTTAGAAGTTTCTTAAACTCATGCCAGTAGAGTATTGTCTTATCATCGTATCCATTATAATAACGAGTTGCCCCTATAACCTTGTCGCCAAGTGCATTAAGCACATCCTGCAGATGAACCTTATTGCCAAGGGTAGTGCCTTCAAGGACATATAGAAAGCCCATGAGGGTTATGGGTTCCTTAAGGCTCATAGTGCGTATGTTTGCAGCTATGTAAAGTGCCTTTTCTACTGCGGCAATACAATCGGGGATGTGCAGTCTCTCAAAAAATCCTATATCAGACCTCAAATGGGCAAGACGAGAGGGCCTGGCAAGAAAGGTATCCCTGACAGAATTGAGAGGAAAATGTCGGAGAGCCTCTTCAATAGCCCCATGGATGATTGCCATTGCCCGCAAATGAGCCACATAAGAGTCAAGGGGCAGGTCTCCCTTTATGAGGGCTTTTACATAGGGCAACTCCTGCATCTTGGCATGGCGATCAACAATAGACTCTCTTAAAATATCTGCAAGGGCTTTCATATTTGTGTAGATGGGTTTTGTTAAAACAATTAAAATGGTATCATGGTTAGAAGGTAGAATACAAGTGGATTTATACAGGCTTAAATTGCCAATAGGAGTAAAGAGGGTGTGCTGAAAAGACCCTCAAAAGGGAGATGCTTTGATTAACTAGGCCAAGGTTGTGGGGTTTGGGAAAAAGATTGAAGACTGGCTCTTTGACATCGCAAAGGGCAAGGCTAATGAATTGGCAAAACAGTCTTACAACCTTATAAGCAAAACAAATAGAAGTTGGGTATAAAGGTATAAAAGCCCTCTCCAAGAAAAGAAGAGGGCTTTGGTTAGTTATGATCTATTATCCTATTTATTTTTTCTTGGTTGCCTTTGTTTCAGGTTCCTTTTTAGCCCTTTCCTCTTTAACTAATCCTACTGTAAATCTCCCGCCGCTCTTCATAGGGTCTTCTTTATAGCCAAGCGCCTTCCAGTCAAACCGTTTACTGCCGAAATGGCAGTCCCTGCATTTGAGCACATTTTCTTTCGGCGCCACCTCATGATTTATGCTCCCATAAAAGGCAGTTTTCACGAACTCGTATTTTCCGCTATAGGCAAGTCCTCTTGACTTTGCGCCTACTTGTATAGCCTTATCCCAATCGTAGTGGCTCCAGAGTCCTTTGTAGGTCTGAAAGGGCAGAAGATATTTGTTTTTAGAATCTGCTGGCTGCTTGCCTGTGTGAACCTTAAAGGGATGAATCTTTGAATCTTTCTCTCCAATATCACCGACTGGTTTCGACAGATAGGTAACCTGCTTCATATCCTTAATCTTATCGCCCATTATGTAACGCTCTACCTTCCCATTGTACCATTCATAAGTGGGCACTACATCCTTCGCCCAGGTAAAGGAGCCTTTGTGCTTTTGATACATTGGTTTGTCAGAGTCATCCCTTTGGTCTCTGCCTACTGTGGACCAGTCCCAACTCATCTTTGTCGCTTGTCCCCTTGCAAAGGCTGGTATATGACAGGTCTGACAGGCAAGGCTCTTCACATGTCTGCTGAGTAGGTTTTGTGCCTGCGATTTCTTATGAGGCTCCATGCCTCCTTTGTGACAGTCTTCACAGCTAACCCTGCCCGCATGGGTAGCAAGAAATGTGGAGCCTCCGGCTATTTTATGCTCCTTTGTGACATGGCAGTTCTGACAGGCAAAATCCATTGCCCCCATGTGAACATCCTGTTCTTTCTTGGGTTTCGACAAGGTTGAATCCAGATCTCCATGTTTTACTGCATCACCACCGCCTCCAAAAAAGTGGCATGCACCACAATTGTCTCTATTAGGTTTTCCCACACTCTGGGCAGCCTTTAGAAGATCCATCTTGCCCTGCTCCACGAGCTTTGTATCCACATAACCGCCTAAGGTCTTTTTATAATTGCCTTCACGGGCGTGACATACTAAGCAGTCAACCTTAGTTTTATCATTGAAATCAAAATCAACCTTTGTCCATCCATAACCGATGTGACATTTTGAGCAGAAAGCAATGCTCTCATCAATCACACTCACGGTGCAAAAATTATTGAATAGATTTGCCTTGCCATACTCCTCTTTGGAGTTTTCTTTACCCTTGATAAGCTTAGCTGGCCCCTTCCATTTCCAGTGAGAGGTCTTCATCACATCGTTAAATTGCTTTTCATGGCACATGAGACACATCTGGGTAACCTCTTCACCTGTCTTATAGGGCCCTGTTAATACCTGCCTGTGGTCCATAGCCGCCGTCGCAAGGGCTGTAATGAAAAGTATCAATGCTAAGGCCAATACTATGCTCTTCATACTATCCTCCTGTGTTTAAGGCTTGTCTCACAAATTGTATAAGATTTAGATGTATTATTGTCAAGGAAATTATCTGTATTAGTAGGTTATGAATAATCCTGTCAAAAACATATTTGCCTTCGCATTTACATTTTGTTAAGTAGGCACATTAAAAAAGAGGCGGTCTTTAACAACCGCCTCAAAATAATACGCCTATTAAAAAGGCATAGTTTGATTAGTCCTTTGTTATCTCATACCTTCCATTTGGGTCAATCTTGATGTTGGCATTTAGGAATTTGACATTTTTGTATCCAAGCTCATTTGTCAGTATGCTGTGTGCGATGTCAGCCCTTGCGCCCGTGGAGCAGTGGATTACAATAGTCTTGTCCTTTGGTATCTCTGCTGCCTTTGCCTTTATATCCTGGGTGGGAATATTCTTGGCGCCTACAAGCATTCCTGACTCAGCCTCATCGGTGTCGCGGACATCAAGGATAAATACATTCTCAGGCTTACTCTCAGCAATCTTTTTAAACTCATCTAAGCTCATTTCGCCTGGTCTCGGCTTAGGCTCATAGACTATCTTTGTGGGCATATAGCCCTTTGCAACTTGTCCGCCCTCGCTTACCCACTGATCATAACCACCCTCAAGGACTCCAATGTTTGTATAGTTGCCCCAGATGCTTATAATCTCATAGGCCTGTATTGCAGACTTTGTATCATAAGAGTAAAGCACCATAGGCGCCCTCTTGTCTTTAGGAAATTTATCAACTGCATGGGTAAGCTCGGTTATTGGTATTGAAACGGCGGTAGGTATGTGTCCCTTTTTTGCTTCACCAGAGGACCTTAGGTCCACAATAACTGTTGGTATGTCTCTTTTAATCCTCTCTTTCAAACAGGGACTGCATACTATTGTAAGTTTACCTGCCTTTTTCCATGCTGGAAGTCCATCGATATAGGTTTTTACATTGGTATAACCTAATTTTTCCGCCTTACTGGCAGAAGCGGGTGAAAGCCTTCAGGTAGGTCCCTGACAATAAAATATGATAAGTTTGTTCTTATCCTTTGGAAGCTTATCAATGTGCTTTTCAAACTCTGCATCGTAGATATTGATAGCTCCAGGTATTGCGCCCTCATAAAACCTTGCTGCAGGTCTTGAGTCAACAATTAAGGCGTCGCCCTTTTCTACATGTTCTGCTACAAACTCTGTTGAGGCAATCTTCTCTGGCGGCAGCTTAGCAGGTTGTTTAACAGAAACCTTCGTGGCATATAAATCATTGTCCTTCTTTGTAAAAAATACAGCTATTTCCTTATCCCTGGTAAGTTTGTTGAGTGGCTGTCCCCATCCCTCAACTTTGGTGTTGTCATCAAACTTAACTACCCACACAGCTCCTGTGTTCATCTGAATCGTCTCAGCCTTACCTGAAACAACTCCCACAGTGCCTCTCAATACACCAGGCTCAGCCTTATGGCACTGGGCGCAGGGTTTTGAGATAATAGGTCTCTTGTCATCAGCAAAAGAGTATGATGCCATTAAAAAAGTCATCATGGCTACCAAACTTAGCGCTGAAACGAGCCTTCCGCTTTTCCTCATCTGTTTCCTCCGTAAATTATGATAATCTTCTGTCAAAGACAGCGCATTTATGTTATATGCAAAAAATATGCAAAATGCCTTCTTAAGGATAATCTTTAACTCAAAGTACAGACATTGTCAAATTCAAAATCCTCAATTGATGTCTAAAAAGATTAGCCAGATAGGAACTTAAAATCAGAATAATCTCCATTCTACATCATGTTATATGCTCAGCAAACCTACTTGTTTTTATGCGCAAATCCCTTAGATTTCACATATTGTTAAACAAACCTTCGGCACAGATTTGACATTATGTTTGTTTAATATTTAACATTTTGTTAATTTTGTGTTAAGGTGGAGGCAGCATGAACAATCTGTTAAAGGACCATAAGTTTCTAATGAGCCTTCTTGAGACTATGGCCGAGGGGCTAATGGTCGTAGATAAAGAAGGCAATGTAATCTATTTGAATCCTGCTGCTGAGAGGATAACAGGGTACAGCAAAGAGGAGGTAATAGGTAAGCAATGCACTATCTTCAATACAAGTACCTGTGTGATTGCCACAAATACTGGCAAAGAAAAGAGATGCCCGCTCTTTTCAGAAGGTTGTATAAGTCACAGGAAGTGTGAGATCCAAAAAAAGGACGGCAGTATAGTGCATATACTGAAAAATGCGGTAGTACTTAAAGACAACGCAGGCAACATAACGGCTGCTGTAGAGGTAATGACAGATGTAACATCACTATACATAAAAGATATGGAGATTGAAGGACTAAAGCAGGAGTTGAACCAGTCCTACGGCTTTATGGGTCTTATTGGCACGAGCAAACCTATGAAGAAGCTTTTTGAACAAATAGAGAACGCAGCAAAGACCGATGCCCCGGTAATAATATGCGGTCAGAGTGGCACAGGAAAAGAGCTTGTAGCAGAGGCAATACACAATCTGAGCGGTAGAAATAAAGGGCCCTTTGTAAAGATCAATTGTGCTGCCCTTAATGAGTTTCTCCTTGAGAGCGAGCTCTTTGGTCATGTCAAAGGGGCATTTACAGGCGCCTTAAAGGACAGACCTGGCAGGTTTGAGGCTGCCCACAATGGAAGCATCTTCCTTGATGAGATTGGTGATATGCCTATGACTATGCAGGTAAAGCTTCTTAGGGTGTTGCAGGAAAAGGAGATAGAAAGGGTAGGAGATCACAGACCCATAAAGGTTAATACCCGAGTGATAACCGCAACCAATAAGGATCTGTGCGAACTCCTTGAGGCGGGCAAGTTCAGAGAGGACCTTTTTTACCGCATTAACGTAGTGCCTATTCATACACCGCCCCTTAAAGAGAGAAAGGGCGATATACCCATGCTTTTGAATCATTTTCTAAAAAGACATTCCCTGTTAAATCAAAGACAGGTCTGCACTATAAGTCCTGCCGCAATGGACGCCTTTGAGTCCTATGACTGGCCAGGAAATGTCAGGCAGCTTATAAACGCCCTTGAGTACTCAATTATGACCGTAAAAGACGGGATAATAAAGATATCCGATCTGCCAGAGTATGTATTGTCAAACAAAACACATCACTATAAAGAGGACAGACAGAACCTAAGAAGAGAGGTTATCATTGAGGCGCTCAACAAATATAGATGGAATAGGAGCCTAACAGCACGACACCTTGGCATAAGCAGGGTTACCCTTTGGAAGGCCATGCGGGAGATGGGCATAAGCAATATTTAGAAATAAGGGGTATGACACTTATCAGTCTCTTTTGAGATATTGATGAGTAAGATATCATGTAATATTTCCAAATAAATCTCGTTATTCACCCTCAATCAGTAATAATTACCTATAATTACTCTTGATGCAATCGGTGTTTTCAATATATATTAGCACTCATCAAAGGTGAGTGCTAATAGCGCTCTCGGTCAATAAATTAAAAAGGAGGAAAGACGAATGAAGATCAGACCACTAAAAGATAGGGTAGTGGTAAAGTATTCAGAAGAGGAAGTGGAAAAGACAGCAGGCGGTATTATTGTGCCTGATGTGGCAAAGGAGAAACCCCAAAAGGGTTCTGTGGAGGCTGTAGGTTCTGAGGTCAAGGAGATCAAGGTAGGCAACACAGTGCTTTTTGACAAATATTCAGGATCAAAGATTAAGATCAATGATGTGGAGCACCTCATCATCAAAGAAGAAGACATTCTTGGAATTATAGAATAACAACAAGGAGGATACAAACCTATGGCAGCAAAACAGTTACTTTTTGACGAGGCAGCTCGTCAGGC
Source organism: uncultured bacterium (assembly GCA_937949555.1). Taxonomy (GTDB): domain Bacteria; phylum Nitrospirota; class Thermodesulfovibrionia; order Thermodesulfovibrionales; family Dissulfurispiraceae; genus DUZI01. The sequence goes on from CALEDV010000048.1 coordinate 73,420, forward strand.
GATTCTAAAGGGCGTAAATGTTCTTACTGATGCAGTAAAGGCAACCCTTGGTCCAAGGGGTCGAAATGTAATAATCGACAGAAAATTTGGCTCCCCAAACATTACTAAGGACGGTGTAACAGTAGCAAAGGAGATAGAACTTAAGGACCCCTATGAGAATATGGGCGCCCAACTACTCAGGGAGGTTGCATCAAAGACCTCAGACATAGCTGGAGACGGAACTACAACAGCTACGGTGCTTGCCCAGGCCATTTATAAAGAGGGCATGAAATACGTAACCGCTGGAGCAAATGCCATTGACATCAAGAGGGGCATTGACAAGTCGGTGGAGGTAGTAATTGAAGAGCTTAAAAAGATGTCAAAGCCCGTTGCCGAAAAGAAAGAGATTGCGCAGGTCGGGACAATATCAGCTAACAATGACTCTACTATCGGTGAATTAATCGCAGATGCCATGGATAAGGTTGGTAAAGACGGAGTGATAACCGTTGAAGAAGCCAAGAGCATGGCAACAAACCTTAGGGTGGTTGAGGGTATGCAGTTTGATAGGGGCTATATATCACCTTACTTCATAACTGACCCTGACAGAATGGAGTGCGTACTTGAAAACGCCTTTATACTTATCCACGACAAAAAGATCTCCAGCATGAAGGACCTGCTGCCTATATTAGAACAGGTAGCAAAAATGGGTAAGCCCATGCTTATAATATCCGAGGAAGTAGAGGGTGAAGCCCTTGCCACATTGGTAGTAAACAAACTCAGAGGAACCTTACAGATTGCTGCAGTAAAGGCACCAGGTTTTGGCGACAGAAGAAAGGCAATGCTTGAGGATATAGCAATCCTTACAAAAGGCACCGTTATATCAGAGGATATTGGATTGAAGCTTGAGAATGTGAAAATCTCTGACCTCGGACAGGCAAAGAAGATAACCATTGACAAGGAGAATACTACTATAGTTGAAGGTGCTGGCGATCATGCTGCAATACAGGGCAGGGTTAAACAGATTAAGGCTCAGATTGATGAGACCACCTCTGACTATGATAGAGAAAAACTACAGGAGAGGCTTGCCAAATTAGTTGGTGGTGTTGCCGTTATTAATGTAGGCGCAGCCACAGAGGCAGAGATGAAGGAAAAGAAGGCACGGGTTGAAGACGCCCTTCATGCCACACGGGCAGCAGTAGAAGAAGGCATCGTGCCTGGTGGAGGAGTTGCCCTTGTGAGATGCATAAAGGCACTTGATAAGCTTAAATTAGAGCATGATATGCAGATAGGTGTTTCCATTGTCAAAAAGGCACTTGAGGAGCCTATCAAGCAGATAATAAACAATGCAGGGCTTGAGAGTGCAATAATAGTGGAGAAGGTAAAGGAGCATAAGGATGTAAATTACGGATATGATGCCTACAAAGAAGAATTTACAGATATGCTCAAGTCTGGGATTATAGACCCTACAAAGGTGGCAAGGACAGCCCTTCAGAATGCAGCTTCGGTATCAGGTCTCATGCTTACCACTGAGGTAATGATCACTGAACTGCCAGAGGATGAAAAGAAGATGCCTCCAATGCCTCATGGCGGCATGGGCGATATGTATTAATCTAACAAAAAGTCTATACAAAAAAGAGACAGGGCATAAAAACCCTGTCTCTTTTTTTGTTGGATTTTTAAAAACCCTGTTTTCTTGAAAATATCACAGGGGGCTGTTCTTATGATTCCATCTTTGCTGCCCCTCTGCATGACCTTGGTTATGGTTGTTGCTTCTTTGAATATCCCTCGGTCTTTCAACTTCATAGGTTGAATTATTGACAGGCGGTGGCAGAATAATCACCCTCCCATTAGTCTGTCTGTTGTTGTTTCTGTCAAACCTCTGAGTTGGGGGCATCTCTCGGTAATAGACCCTGTTTTCCTGCCTATTAGGGCGATAATACCTGTATTCCTGATGATTAGCCTGTGCCTGCCATCCTCGTCTATACCAATCGTATTTGTGCCAATGCCTTGTATAACCCCAATCCTTCCAGTTTCTCTCGAAGTCGCAATAGCTTATACGAACAAGGGATACTGTCTGATATTGTGGATAAAGAGTTGGCATTGTTAATACAAAGGTTGGCACCATAGAGGGGTAAACAACAACCCACGGTCCCTCATAGAAAGTTGCCCTGAACCAGTTGCCCCTATAATGACGGTACCAGTAGCCAGAATGAAAATATAAGCCAGAGACCTCAGGAATAATATAGACATAATCATAGTTGCCAGGTATTACGGTCATCTCAGGAGGTGATGCAAAAACCATTGGCGGAGGGGTATTTATACTTATATCTATATCTATATTTGAAGCAAGCACCCCCGAAGGAATAAGACATAGGATTAACAATATTGCCTGTAGCATGTTTAAAACCTCCTTATGGTTAATTGAAATGCCTTAACAGACAAGGTCCGTTATTTAACAAATTGAGCAATTTCAATGCCATATATATAAGATGCTGAAATCAAAAATCTAATAAGGCATTTAACAAAGTTGCAATCTGGCTAAGTGTGATTCTGTTGCCTTTTTGAGGATTATATTTCCCTATTTGAGAAATTAAAAATTTTATATAAATTTGATTCATCTCCAAAGGGAACAAGATAGCCTTACGATTTTAGACAGATGTCATTCCCCGACTTGCTCGGGGAATCCAGTCTATGTTCTGGATCATCCGGTCAAGCCGACCAATGACAGTTTTTAGAAAGGCTCTAAGGGGGTTTTCCCTTAACAAAGGGGGAATTTACACAGGGGGGAATTTACAGGTAGGCAAAATGAGCTTGGCACTAGACCCTTGGTTTTTTGCTTTTATGGACATACCTCTATCTTACTGTATCTTTCTCCCCGTTCTTTCTTAACCTTACAGCAGGAGGTGTTGCTACACCCACTGTCTGAAATACCTTGCCTGTGTCTCCCTTTAATTGTCCTAGGAAAAGCCCTTGCCTGTCTTTAAGTGAATCTCTTTGACATCTTTAAGCTCCTTTATCACATCGGCAACCCTATATTTACATCGCTAACATGTCCCTTTTCATAGGAGGCAATGATTACCAGTTTCTCAAAAAACCTCATCCCTAAAGGCAAAAGGCTATCAGGACTTCCCAATTCCAACAAAATATAGCATAGAGCGCAAAGGACACCGGAACAACAAACAAACAACTTCAGAAGCAGCAAAACCAATAGACCTCTGGTAGAAGTATCAGGGGTCCTTGGTTTGCTTACTCGCCAATTATCTTAACAAGGACTCTCTTTCTGCGCCTGCCATCAAACTCACCATAAAATACCTGCTCCCAGGTGCCTAAATCTAACTTGCCCTCTGTTATTGCCACCACTACCTCTCTTCCCATAATCTGTCGCTTTAAATGGGCATCAGCATTGTCCTCACCTACATTGTGACGATACTGATTCACAGGTTCATGGGGAGCAAGTCTTTCAAGCCATACCTCATAATCGTGATGCAATCCCGATTCATCATCATTGATAAATACCGATGCAGTAATGTGCATAGCATTAATAAGTGCAAGACCTTCCCTGATACCACTTTCACGGAGGCACTCAATCACCTGTGGTGTGATATTGATAAATGCCCTTCTTGTTGGAATATTAAACCAAAGTTCCTTACGATAGCTCTTCATAGATTCACCTTTATATTTTGTTGCTGTTTATGAGCACATTAATTATAACCTAAATATAGAGATTAGCACTTAAACCCCTCCCCATTATCAGGACAGAAAAATGGGCTGTATCTGCTGGATTAGCCTGTGATACTGTCTAAGGGGCGACAGTAGGGGCAGGGCTTGCCCCTGCCTTTTTTTCTTCCGCGGGTATGACAGGATTTACAAGTGATTACCTTTGCCTATCATTCCCCTGTAAATGGGAATCCAGAAGACTAAAGAATATAGATTCCTGCCTTCGCAGGTATGACAGGGCCAATGATGGTAGATCCAATGGCCAACTGCTTTTTAGGGCTATAAAACCATAAGGGCAATAGGCAATCCTTTTATTTTTCACCTTTTCTTTGATACAATCTTTCTAAGAACACAGGCAAAGGGGGGATATGAAAGTGGGTAAGGCCTCAGAGATATCCTGGCAGGAGTTAAAGGAGATGATCTTTGCATTGAAGGAGCAAGGTGCAGAGACGGACAGGCGTTTTCAAGAGACGGACAGACGTTTTCAAGAGACGGACCGTCTTATCAGGGAACTAAGAGAAGACAACAAAGAGACAGACAGGCGTTTTAAGGAGACAGACCGTCAGCTCAAAAGGCTTGGGGAGCAGATAGGGGGCATAGGGGATAAGTTTGGGTATTTTGCCGAGGGCATGGCCTTGCCATCGATGGAGAAGATACTAAGGAGGCAATTTAAGGTAACCAGCATAACACCCCGAGTAAGGGTTCGCAAGAATGGTACAGAGCAGGAGTATGATGTAATAGGATGGAGCAATAAAGAGGGAGAGGATGTATTGGTGGTAGTGGAGGTAAAGAGCAGGGTAAAGGCAGAGGCAATAGGACAGCTAAAGGGGCAGATAGAGGGATTGTTTGAGTATCTACCAGAGCATAGGGGGAGAAAGAGGGTGGGGATACTTGCTGGGGTTGACTGGGATACTGGGGTGCAGGAGAGGGCGCAGGCAGAGGGATTGTATACGGCGGTAATAAGGGATGATGTATTTAAGCTAACCGTGCCGAAGGGCTTTAGGCCTCGGGTGTGGTCCTAAGCAATAAATAAGGGCAATAAAAAAGGGGACACAATAAAAAAGGGGACAGGCTACTTTTTCTATTTAGTAAGATGAAAGGGCTAAAAAGTAGCCTGTCCCCTTTCAGAGCCCTTCGTTGATTGCACAAGTCCTATCGCCAAATTCAGGAATATACATAAGGAAATTTGAGATTTATATATAGTGTATCATCTAACCTGAAGCCCTTTTTGGCTCTGGTAGCCCACAAAATAAAGAGAGGGCTTGCCTTGGGTTGATCCTCTGGCAAGCCCTTTATTGAGAGAGTAGATAGTTTAGATTATTGATTACTTGATATTTACAGCCTGTGCCTCTGTAGCAGTGACCTCCTTGGCCTTCTTCATGGCCTCAAGGGCATACCCTGCTGCCCATCCCATTACACCTGCACCAAATATGAATGCCACTGCTGATACCATCACCCCTGTTAACATCGACACTGCCACCAATATCCTCGCCATTATTGTGCCAGCCATCGCTACACCAAATATGGACTCCGCAATCTTTAAGCCTATAAACCCACCAATAAATGACCCAGGTAAGAGCCCCACAAGGGCAAAGAGTATTATCCCTGCACCTGTCCCTACATAAAGTCCCTTCTTCGCATAGTCCGTTGTCTTCATCTTTACTTCCTCCTTTTTGTATTTATTCGATTTATTACTTGGCCTCTATTGTGGCCTCTCTTAGCCTCTTTGACCTTATTACACTTATTACATGCCCTACCATCTGTCCTATTGCCCCAGCCCCTGCGGTAAATACCATGGCCGATACCATCACCCCAAGCACCATTGATACGCCCACTATTATCCTTGGCATAAGTGTGTTATCAAGGGGTGTGCCAAATAAGAACCCTGCAACACTCAACCCTGTTACGCCTCCTAAGAATGAACCGGGCAGTAAGCCAACAAGGGTAAAAAGTGCTAAACCTACAGCGCTACCAATGTAAAGCCCTCTTTTTTCTGTGTTTATGTCTTTCATCTCAATTCCCTCCTTTTTGTTTTTGATGTCTATAAATAAGCATGAACTGTGCCAATTTGTAACTATCTGTTTTTAATCACTTATCATCTGGATAGGTCTTGCAGATATGCAAAGGACCGAAAAGATTAATGCAGTAATGCTGGAAGCAGTGGGGTCAGGTCTTGAATCATCAGTTTTTAAGTTCAAAATCCCTTAATGCCTTGCTTATGTAATTTAGTCCGAGATATTTTGCAACCTTTTTTAGTGCAAAGACCATTGCCTTATGTATTTGTCTATTCCTCATCTCCCTGTCCTTAGTACCCTCTTTGTTAAGCATCTCATCTATATTCGGCCTGCTTACATGTCTTTGGAATGTTTGAACCTTTGGTATGTCTTCTCTCTCTGATAATAACTCCCTGAAATATTCAGTAAATCCTTCACTCCCAAGCAGGATCTGCCCCCCCTGCCCCCCTATGTAGATTGATCCTTCAATGGACTCCCTTATACAAATCCAGCCCTTACAAAAGCCCTATAATCCTCCTTTGCCCTCTTACTTATACCTCCAAATTGGCTAAGTATCCATTCAACTGTTAAACACTGGGGCACACCCTTAATGTCCGCTGTGCTAAGATAGCTGCCCCATACCTTGAGGTGTTAAATGGTCTATTGCCCCTATATATTCTATCCTTAATGGCCTTGCCCTTTGGATTAACAACTAAATCAGTATGTTGCCTTATATTTCAAGACCTGACCCCTCCCCTACCTTTAAATAGCTCTTCCTCGGATGTACCACGCATCAAGCATAGTAATGCCGGTGGCTATGACCCATAAGGGGAGAAAAGGAACAGGCTGCCTTTTAATTGATTTGTCCCCCATAAGTGGTGCATAATATATACAGCACTTATGAAGGGAGGTTTTAAAATGTCCGTTGCTGAAAAAAGAACGCAGGTATATTTCCCGATAGAGTTGTATAAGAAGGTAGAAAAAAGGGCTAAAAAGGAATCCAGGTCTTCTGCTGCGATTATCAGGGAGGCTGTTGCACAGTATCTTGAGAAAGAAGAAAAGAAAGAAATTGACTGGGAGAATGATCCGATATTTAAACTGGCGGGAATTATGAAAAGCGGCGTTGGAGATCTTTCAGTGAATCATGATTATTACCTGTATGGAATGAAAAAGAAGAAAGTTGTTAAAAAGCAGTGAACAGGATTTTTGTTGACACGAGTGCTTTTATAGCGGTATTTGATAAAGATGATGATTTGCATTCTGAAGCGCTAAGACTATTTGATGAGATTAAAAATAAAAAAATCCAGATGGTTGTTACTGACTATATTCTGAGCGAGTCAATTACAACCGCTATGGCGAGGGCAGGGCATAGAATAGCTGTTACAGTAGGAGAGTTTATTCTTGGCAGTCATGTGGTTGACTTTATCTGGCTTGATAAGCCGCTTAAACTCAAAGCCTGGGAATTTTTTAAGAAATATTCCGATAAACAATATTCTTTTATCGACTGTACGAGTTTTGTGGTGATGAAGGAGATGAAGGTAAATCACTTTTTTGCCTTTGATGATCACTTTGTTAAAGCAGGATTTGTTGATTTTTCTGGTAAATAAAATTTGCTGTTTTACAGCATAAATCTATATTCTCAGGAGGTTCTATGTTTTTTATCAGAATGTTTTTGTGGTAGCCATATGTCTTTTTTTTTGCCTCTGAGTGCTTTTGCCTTTGGAGGCCATGACGGTCTGGTCTGCTCTGGCTGTCATTCAATTCACGCTGCAAAGGATGCCATAATCTTTGCAGTGCCTCAGAACAAGGTGGATGTCAATCCAAAGACAAAACAGCCTTATGCAACAATAACCGCTCTCTGTCTCGGGTGTCATCAGAATCCGGCACAAGGTAAGGGGTCAGGTCTTGAAATATCAGGTCTTAAGTTCAACCTCCTTTAATGTCTTGCTTTTAATGTAGCTCGAGATATTCCTCACCCTCTTTTAGTGCAAAGACCATTGCCTTATGTATTTGTCTATTCCTCATCTCCCT
>CALEDV010000049.1 GCA_937949555.1 uncultured bacterium
GGAGATATTAGGAGTTCACTACAGCACAGCAAGTTGGGGGAGGAAGTGTTTAAGGGAGAAGATACAGAAGTATAAGGAGATAGAGGAGTTTTTCAATAGGGTTGAGGAGAGATTGTCAATAATAAAGAATTGACCCCTGATTACTCATCATCACATGGTCACCAATAGAAAAAGGGGGGCATGACAAAAATGCAACACCTCCTCCTAAGACCTCTTGCCCGGTTGGACAGGCCTCTGTCATGTTATAACTCCCCCCTGGTAACCCATATAAATTAATGACATTGAAGATTCATTACAATTTTTTCATTCATTCACTATGTATATAACCATTTTTTAGTGCTTTATATACTTTTGCCCTTCTCCCTTAAGAAAGTCATAGAGCTTCTGGACCTTTGCCGAGGCCTTGCCTTTTGTAAGTAGGGTCAAGGGTCTTGATATCTTGGGTGTTTGCACTACCTTGACCTTCTCTGGAAACTTCTCTGGATTGGCTATAGATATGGCCTCTGGGTTAGATGCCACCATATTAGATACGTCTTTTATGGAGACCACATCGAGCACATCCTTTGTAATAGCCATTCCGTCCATTATCTGGTTAGAAAAGGTCGTCATAGCCCCTGATGACAACTTTGGCCACACCACTATTATAGGCATGTCTTTTCCACCAACCTCACTCCAGTTTTGAATCTTACCTGAAAAGATGTCCTTAAGTTGGTCCTTTGAAAGACTTGCCACAGGATTAGCAGAGTTGACGATTATGAAGGTATCCTCTTCAGTAACCTTAAAAGGCACAAGGGAATTGCTGTCTTTTACCTGATAACCAGCCTTGTTTGCAGCCTTTAGCCACTCCTCTAAAGATAAGCTTGCCCCAGCAACCTCTGCCTTACCCTCTTCCAGGTTTTTTAAGGCATCGGTAGGGTTGGCCACCAATATCTTTACAGACAGATTATGTGCCTTCAAGGGTTCTTTTACAGGGTCAAAGACATTATTGATAAACGTCGTACCCGTTGAGACCACAATCTCTTCTGCACTGACACAAAGGACAAAAGACAATACAAATACGACCATTGAGACAAAAATAACCACAGACCTCTTCATTACACCCTCCCCATAAATTTTTTGTATATTTATCACCATCAAAGATGGTCAGCCATATCTAACCAAACCCAGAGTTTTTAGAAACCTTCTAAGGCCTTTCGATAGATAAAAGTAGATCTTATAAAAGGGGATCCGGGGTTGTCAAGCAATCGAAGTTACCCTTAAATTGCCGATGGGAGTGAGAAGAGGGCATATGGCATACCCTTTCTCTTTTAATGGCAATCTGTGGATGGTATGTTTGCTGTTAAGATTAATTTGTTTTAGAATATCAAAGTCAATTGTCTATACAAAATAAACAAGGATGGTATAATGAATCAAAATGAGATGGAGTTGCGGCGAATTGCTGTAATAAACCGTGTTTCAGATATAAAGCAATACAGACACTGTAAAACAGACGGTAATATGCTCAGGGAATACATTGCCGACAGAAAAGTCCAATGTATTGCAACCGGCACTGTTTCAAAGATGAAGACGGTTGTAATGATAATAAAGATAGCACCTCATATATTAGCTGCAGATTATGTTTACGAACATGATTCTGTGTTTGATCTTTTGATCAAGATAATCAAGGATCTTTTAGAAAGACACCAGAATATAAGAGACTTCCAGTTTAATTCAAACTTAGGTTCCTGTGAATTTATGCTATGCGAAAACAAGCCTGGTAATCTAGAATTGCTAAAGATTAGGTTTGCTGATAGTTGCCTAATAGCAGGCAACAGTGGGAAACTCTATCAGGTGGCCATTTTTGCCAATAAGCGTTGGTTCATACACAAGTTGCCTAATGTTAACGACAAGATTAACCTCCAAACCCATGAAGGCAAATTGGCAGATCAGGTGAGCTGCGACTGCTTTTGTTATGATAATGAAAAGAAATGCGCCCACAAGACCCTTGCAACGAAATATCTTTCATAATTGATGTCTGGGCTTAATTAGTTCTTATTATGCAGGAGTATATTTTAATCAGAGGCGCTCGTCAACACAATCTCAAAAACATTGTCAAGGCAAAATAGAAATGTCCTATTTTATGCTACTGCCTCCAAAGGAGGATTGTTTATCTTACTTGCTGCTTTTCTGTATGTCATTCTCCATGGGTGATCCTATGGAGGAACGTAGGTTGTTGCTCTGCGCCTTTTTATCTTAGGTTCTTTTGGCTTTATTTCTGGTCTTTGTTGAATGCTTCTGAATTTTACATTCTTGCCGTTATGTATTACCTTCATTGTCCCGTCTATATGTTCCTCTACAATCACCTTCTTTTTAGTAATCGCAACCTCTATCTGATAAAGATCTCTATCATGCGATATTGTAAAATCATTCCTTACTGTGCGCCCTGCCCTTATGCAAAGTATTTTTTTCAGGTCTATCCCTTTGGGTATCGGTCCGTGCAGGTTCCCTTTGTTTGTAGCATCAACGCTGAATTTGAGGTTGAACTCCTTCAGATAATGGCTGTCAAGAAATTTATTGGCTTGTTCTATTGTATTGATTTTTCTGATTCTTAGCTCTTTTACCAGTCTGTCCTGCAAGGTCTTAAACAGCCTCTCTATCCTTCCCTTTGCCTGCGGTGAATAGGCATGAATTATCTCTACCCCAAGCTCCTTTAATGCCCTGCCAAATTCACTGAGCGGTTGTTGTCCGTTTATCTCTTCTTCTATTGTCGGCGCTGCTGTGGATTTGTATGTTGTGTGCCTGTCAAGGTATATGCTCATGGGTATGCCGTATTTCCTGATGTATCTCAAAAAGCTGTCCATTGCAGGGATTGTGCCTTCATATTCGTAAAATCTGAAGTATGCCCTGCTGGTCGCGTCATCTATATATGCCATAAGCACACTTTCACCGCCCATGTCTTCAAACCATTTGTGGTGTGAGCCGTCCATTTGTACCATCTCTCCACAAGGCTCTTTGCGTGGACGCCACTGGCGATGCGTCCTGCTCTTTCTGCCCTGCTCCCACAACCCTGCTTCTATCAGATATGTGCGGACCCTTTCTTTGCTTAATTCTATGCCGTTTTCCTCTGATAGCTTCTCTGCTGTAAGGGCAGGTCCAAACCCCATATACTTCTGACGATATAACTCTATAAGCTTGCCTTTTAGTTTTTGAGACTTTGCCCTATTGGAAATTCTACCCCTTGATTTATGAATTATTCCGTTGTCCCCTTCCTGTCTTATCCGCTCTATTATCCGCCTTATTTGCCTGCCGCTTAATGAGAGCATCTCTGATGCCTTAACCTGTGTTATCTCTCCGTTTAATACCCTATGAATTACATACAGCCTCTTTAATTCCTTCTGCCTTATCATGATTATGTCCTTCCCTGCCCTCCTGTTAAATAGGACAGTTTAGCAGTCTCTGAACAGGACATTTCTATTTTGCTCTAATAGGACATTATCATTTTGCTGTTACAGTTCCAAAGAAATATGAAGGAGGGGATGCCTATACTGCCAAAGGGTTAAAAAGAGTCACAACTCATTCAGTCACCAAGAGGTGATTAATTAGCATTATTTGTAAAAGTCCAAAGGCATTGTAAAAAGATGTGGCATCAGCATGCCCTCTTACTCCTATCGGAATTTAAGGTCCATAATTGACTTTCCAAAATGTGGTATGGTTTATTTTATAACCATTTTAATTGAGTCTTATAGATTATTTCAAAAAGTGGTCGACTTTTAAACCTAAAATAACGATTGAGTTTTATCCATACATAAAGTTAAGGAGACAGACCATGAAAGAATTACAACCCTATGAAAAAGGAATGGACGAATTTCTAAATTCAATAGAACAGGGGTTAAACGATGACACCCCAAGACCTAACAAGAGATCGCCCTTAGAGACCATAAATAGCCTTGCCAATACAATCAATGCGGTTGTCGATAGTTCATCAAACCTCGTAAGCAGCGTACAGGGGATATTCCAATTGGAGGCAGAGATCGCAAAGATCAACAGTGAAACCACCCTCAGGATCGCAGAGCTTCAAAAGTCGTACAGTGAATTCATAAAGAAAGAAGAGAACAAAAAAGAGACACTATTTAAGATGCTTGAGATAGTTAAAGAACAAAACAACAGGATACTTGACAAGGCTATGGATATTGATTTGTCTAAGTGTTCAGAGCAAGAGTATGCCTATGTGATGCATGTCATGGACATGACCGAGAGGTTTTTGGATCGAATAATGAACATGTTTGATAAATATATCACAAACAGATAAAAGACCATGGAACAGGGTTTAGAAATAAGCAAACTCGACCAGATATTGGAAGAACTGGATGTCAAGATCAATGAATTTAACGCAGAACTTCTTGATATTGTTAAAAACATCAAGCTTGGGATATACCTAAGCCAAGAGAAAAAGAAGAAGGGTCTTGAGGTTGCCTCCATAGGTGCCAATGTAATAATGGAACTACAGGGCTTAAAAGAATCAAACCAGATAGATAAGGAGACCGCTAAGTATGCACAGGTTGGTGCAGGTATATTAACTGTAGGGGCACTTATATATTCTGGATTCACACACCTTAGAGAAAAATCACAGGTGTTAGACTATCTCAAAGAGATCAAAAAAATGGAGGGCCAGCAGGCAGAGTTAATAAGGCTAAACTACGACAAGATTGACATCTTACTAAAAGAGATCCATGAGGCCATACAAACTAAGATACTTAAGACAGTAGATTACCTTTCCAAGTTTGAGCTCAAAGACAGCAGGGCGATAGAGGCAATAAATAAACTGCATAAGTTTGTAATAAAACACACAGAATACTCACAAAAATACCATGCATTCTACGCATACAAGATACAATTTGACCAGTATATAGAGAAAACGGGCTTCTCTTTAGACATACCTATAGAGGCTGCTGAAACTGCAAAGGCTAACTACCTCAAAGACATCTCAGAACTCTTAAGTATAATGAATAAGGGCGATAACACCGTTGGAGACCGATACTTGCTGTTAAACCACAAACTCTTTACCTCTGATATCCAATTCAATAAAGAACGCAAGGCCCTTAAGGGCAAGTCTATAAGAGAGATTGCATATACAATGAGCCTATCAAAGAAACTACCCCAGTTAAAAGGAAACCCTCTGCATAAGACAATATTACAAAGGTCAAAGGAGATCATTGATTTAGGCGCCAAACACTCGGCCACTACAGAGAAATTAAGTAAGGCGGTAAAACAGATAGCGCTGTCTGCACAGGAGTATCAAAAGAAGGGCAATGTAGGAACAGAGAGGTTATTGCTTGATTACATACAAAGCATGACCAAAGAACAGGGGGGACTGAACAAAGACAAGGTAACAGAGTTTGACATGAAACTGTTTGAAGAATTGGTCAGGTGGTATGATGGTATCTCAAGGACTGGCAAGGGCACTGCGATCACTGTATCTATCATATTTGCAGCCATAGCCTTTTTTGTACAAAAGTGGTTATTGCTATTGACGCCCCTTGTATACTGGTTTGTAAAGAGGGCTACATACAATCAAATAGCCTACAGTGACAAAGATAAGAGGAGATTGGAGGAGAGATTTGGTAAAAACTCCCTCTTTTATCTTTGGATGATTGATAGGTTGGACAGACACGATATGTTCACCAACTTCTTAAAATTCTTTAAGTCCTGAGTTATCAATAAAAGAACCTGTGTTACAGGATAGATTTTTTACAAGGAGAATAGATGTCAGAAGAGATCAGGGTCTCAATCATTTCCTATATTAAGGCCTTTTTTATCAAGATAAGGCTAATGGTTGGTAAAAGGGCAATGACCCTTGCCTTTAGGTTCATTGTAGCATTTCCTATAGGCATCATTATCTTAGGTCTCATCGCAAACGCAGACAGATTGACCAAGTCAGAAAGACAAAGGGTTGAGCAGGTACAGACAACACATACCCCCCCAACAAACACCCCCCAGACAAACATTCAACAAACACCTCAAGTCACTAAACCCCCAGAAGAGGTGCCCAGGGAGAAGAAAGAGCAAGTCTTCAATGAACATATTGATAGAGCTGTGCAGCTTGCCAACGATGGCAAGTATGAGTCAGCCCTTGAGGAGGTAGAGAAGGCTATAGATATTGGCATCAACAATGCTATCGCCTACCATCTAAGAGGACTGATAAAATCTCACATGGGTTTGTTAGAAGAGGCAGCAGAGGACCTAAAGAAGGCATGCAACCTTAAGAACAATGATGCATGTCGCGACCTGCAATCAATCACTGAAGGGACACGCTGATCGTCAAAGCAAGACTATTGCCATAAATTGGTAGGGGAGGGGTCAGGTCTTGAAATATAAGGCAACATACTGATTTAGTTGTTAATCCAAAGGACAAGGCCATTAAGGATAGAATATATAGGGGCAATAGACCATTTAACACCTCAAGGTATGGGGCAGCTATCTTAGCACAGCGGGTATTAATGGTATGCCTTAGTGTTTAACAGTTGAATGGATACTTAGCCAATTT
>CALEDV010000050.1 GCA_937949555.1 uncultured bacterium
TTGCTATTATCAACGGGAACCTCTTTTATTTAAAGGGCAGGGTAAGTATCACAGGCGCCACATAAAAACCCGGCGATCTCTTAAACTTTCCTAAAAGCATGTCCAGAAGAGGTAGTTTTTCAAATTCCCTATGTACCATGATCTCTATGGTCATGTCAGATTTGACCGCACTTAAAGATCCCTTTAAAAGTGCATGAATACCCTTTCCTTCAAGGGCCACCGATGTCATTTCCAATGCGCCACCTTTTATGCTGCCTGCCCCTCTGAGGGACTGAAACATATCAAGGGGGATAGTGGCAGAAGCAGAAATAAAAGGACTTAGACGGGCATCTTCTATCATCACAGTAAAGTTTCCATTGCCCTCTATCGAGGATGCCTCAACCATCAAGACCCCAGTGCCTGTAATGCCAAAGAGACTCAACCCTGTTAGATTTGACAACTGCACATTACGAAAGGTTATCTGAAGGGATCTTTTTCCCCATAAACCCATAGAACCCCTGATAACGCCCTCCTTTATTCTGGCATTGAAATCCACAGAAGGTGTTAGGGTAAATAGCGAAAGGATGTCAAGAGATGCCATCAGATCCTCAAGCACTACTATTTGTTTGAGGTTTTCTCTATATGTAAGTGTCATCTCTCCTGCATATAAACTAAAAAACATGCCCTTTTTAAGCCCTGTAAAACCTATCTCTATGCCCTTTGGATTTACCGCTGCATTGAGCCTCTCAAGTAGAACCTCCTCGGGCAGCACAATATTCCAGGCTGCAACTAAAAGCAAGGCAAAGGATAGGGGGACGAAAAGGAGCCTCTTCACTTTTTTACATAAAGGGCGAGATTGAGATTAAGATGCATGTGCTCAGGGTCTTCAAAGGACCTTTTTATAGAAAAAGATTTCACCGATAACATCATTGGAGCCCTGTCAATTCTATTAAAAAGATTTACAATCTCATTGACAGTAAGATTTTCAGCGCCTATCTGCACCGATTCCTCTAAGTAACCATCCTTGACCTCCCTGCTGCCTAATCCCTTTATGGACTTGATCTTCTTCTTTATCCCCAGAGATTCAAAGAGACCGTGTGATTCCTCAAGGAGTGCCCTTGATTGAGTTAGTTCGCCTCTCTTTTCAAAGCTGTCGGTGACCCTCTTAATGTTTCTGTACTCCTCAGAGAGTAGCTCAAATTCCTGCCTCTTTATCCGCAGTTCATCGACCTCCTTTTGCTTGATACTTTGAAATGCCCAAAGAAGAGGAACCATCATTGCTATAACTAATAGAGCTACCAAAATAGCCCTCTCTTTATTGGACAACATAAAAAAGAGCGCCTTTAGTTTATCTAATATCCTTTGTAGTTCGGGGTTCCTAATCATGATTCTATCTTTAGCCTCCCTGCAACTGTAAAGGAATAGACACCCCTTTCGCCCTGAGTCACATTGGATACCTCTGGGTTTTGAATCCAAGAGAGCCTCTTTTTATAGCCCTCAATAGCCTCTACAGTAGGAGACTCTCCCTTGAGCTTAAGGGTCTCCTTTTCAATAGATATCTCAACTATCGTTATGCCTGCTACCTTTGAGCCTGCAAGCCTGGATAGTATATCAATAGATCTTATCCCAATAAGTGATTCAGCCCGTTCCCTAAGTCCTTTGATCTGGGATTTGATCTGATAAACCTCATCCTTGACCTTTATGTCCCTTGGAAATAGGGTTGTATAGCTGTCCCTAAGCTCTCTCTTTAGGGCTTTTGCCTCCCTATCAGCCATAAAAGCGCCCAAAGCAAACCACAGGAGCAAAGTCATAAGCAGCACAAGCAGCAGTGTAGTTGTCTTAATAAGGGGCTTCAGGTAATCCTTCCTTATGCCCTCCGACTTGAGTTCGCTATCGGTAAACTTAAGAGACGGAGACATTACTTCTTTATATTGCAACTCTAATCGCTCTTCAGGGGAGAGCTTACGCGGGTTTAGTAAGTTTTCTGCAAAACCCTTTATCCCCTGAGACAGTGCAGCCATAACATCAATGGAGGTTGCCGAGGAAATCAAAATGCCCCTTTCACTTAAGGGATTAATAATGCTCTTGAAATCCCTCTTATCAAGATATACCACAAGGGCATCTATTCTCCCGTCCTCCCTATTTTCAGTGACGAAGTCAAAGATCATGTCTTCTCGTTTTATAAGGACTTGATTCTCCATCTCAAAGGGGATTATCTCTCTCAGTTTTCTCTCCTCTAAGGCAGGCAGCAGGAGAATCCTGAAATTAAGTATTTCCACAGGGAGATTGAGAATAATTGTGTCAATATCTTTGATGTTAAAATCCCCAAGAGCGACCTCTTCACTAAGCACCGGAGCACCTTCTACATTGAATACCTGGATTGTGTACTCAGGAGGTGTCTTCTGCTCTATCTTGCCACAGGCATTGACATTAACAAGCGCCCTTAGTTTCATACTATCTCTCACTCCAGTATTTTACAATCTGGCTGCTGCCTTGTAATTCTACTACACATTCAATGGTTCTTCTGACCCTGTCTATTTGCGCCTCAGACAAAATCCTGATCTTTCTAACCCTAACGGCTACCCTGCCTATGAGAGACTGCCCAAGGGTGCCTTCAAAACCTGACACCTTTGTAAGATCTGCTGTATTTTTAAGGGGTTCAAGACTGCGGTATTGAATTATCCTTTCAGCCATATCCAACGTAATCCTTTCATCAAGACTCATTATAACTGGAACAGGTGCAGAATTTATATTAACCACTGGGGAATCCACACGGTCATAACCATAGACTGTAACATATTCCCATAGCTTGACTATATTATCCCTCGATAGCCCCTTTATCTGATAAATTTCATCAAGGGCATCAAGGGGGTTGTTCTTTGCCTCATTTTCTCCTTCTCCTATCCTCTCTTCTCTATCCCGATCTATCCAATCTACTATATAATCTGCCGTTTTTTCCTCTATGTTTAGGGCACGAAGCAGTCTTTTAAAGGCTTCATAGGCTTCAGGATTGATTTGTCCATTCTGAAAGACCATAGAGTTTAGATTAAAGCGGCTGTTCTCGTCGTAAGCCCTGATTATAAGATCTCCCTGAAAAGAATCTGTCACCTTCTCAATGGGCATAATAATATAGCCTGTAGGCGATAGGGAATAGATGTCCTTTGCCTCTGTCATTGCCTTTGCAGCTAAGACAATGCCCGAACGGGCTGCCAATGAGAGCTGTTGGGCTTTGAGCCAATAATCGAAAGAATTTGTGGATATATAAATGCTATAGACAAACTCCGCGACAAGTGAAGCAATCAAGGCAAGGGTAGCAAGGACTGCCACGAGGGCAGAACCTTTGCTGTTTCTGAGCGAGGGTTTGGCATTACATTTAAAGAAATCAAGGGGGTATTTTAATATCCTCATTCCTGTAGTACCCTGTTAATCCTTATCCTGACAGTGTCCATGAGAATATAGGGTCTTTGTTGTGCCGAGTCAGAGGGAGTGATTAGCCCTATTGCTATCCTTACCTCAACAGGAACAGATCGGGTCAAGCTGCTGTCCCAAGTTTTCACCAATTCACCGTCGTTGTAAACCTGAAAGGAGAAGGAATGCAAGTCCTCTATGAGTGTTTCCCATTGATGATTCTCTGGAGAACTGCCTGTGGGATAGATCTTTTTTAAAAGGGTCAGCCGCCCCTTTATCTCTTGGGCTTTATAGGCGATAACAAATAAACCCCTTGTAAAATATGAAAAACTTGTGAACTCCAATTCTGCCGCTGCCCTGCCAAAGAGGTCCTTTTCCATAAACCTAAAAATAGTCTGATCCCGATCAGGGCTATAAAAGGCCGATTCAAGCTCCCGCCTTAGATTATCTAATGCAGAGCGCCCTTCCTGCAAGGTGCGAGCTGAAACCTCAGCCTTGTCCATGGCATTTATTGAAGAGGAAAGGGAAAGGTATAGAATGGACATAATTACCGAAAACACTGCAAGGGCAATCAATGCCTCAAGAAGGGTAAAGCCTCGTTGCTTCATCGCTTTTGCACAAGTTCCGATAGGATTATTAATTCCCGATTAGAGGTAATCCTTACAGCAATCTCATACACAAAGGGATAGTTAGACTCCTTCACCGTAGTTTCAAAGCCAAACCTCTCATAGGGTTCAGAAAAGGTCCCCTTCTCTTGTCTGGGGTCTTTTTTTAAAGCCATAAGCTTTTCTTTAGCGAGCATTGCCGCTATAGTGATTTCTCTCTGGTTTTCTACAAGCCCCAAGTGATAGTTCAATGTGCCAATAACCGTCACAAGAAGTCCTGCGGTGATTGCCAGGGCTACCATGACCTCAAGGAAGGTAAACCCGCTGGAGGTATTGATTGTTGGCATTATAGGGTGTCCCAACCATTGCTTGCAATATATAAGAACAGTCTTTCTATCAACCCTCAATAATCTTTACCCTCCCGCTCAGACTATTTAGCTGCACCCATAAGTTATTATGTTCTTCAGAAAGATATATCTTAAGGGTGTCCTGTTGTCCTGGAGATATTAAAAGGGACACCTCCTCATTGTCCGCTACGGACATTGTGACAGTCTCTATCTTGCGCAGGCTTGAAAGGACATACTCCCGTTGCTCTGCAAGACATTTGTATGATAGGACTTTTGTCTTTAGGTTTGCCCTTAGGGTGCAGGGTTCTTTTGTAGCCAGGGTGGTATCATTGACATATCTTAAGATAGATGCAACAAGCCTTGCGTCCTGTTTGATGGAGCCCTGTGACGAAATATTTGGGAATATAAAGGCTGCGGTAAGGGAGATAACAAATAGCACAATTAGGACTTCAAGAAGAGAAAATCCCCCAAAGACACTGTATTTTAAGCCATCATTCAACTTGCACTGTTTGAGGTAAGCCTACTGTTTCATATCCCAATTCTTGATATCTGCATCCTTCCCCTCGCCTCCCTCTTTACCGTCAGCTCCATAACTGAGGAGGTCATAATCCCCCTGTAACCCAGGAGAGATATAAATGTAAGGATTGCCCCACGGATCAAGGGGCACTTTTTTTTGTTCTAAGTAGCCGCCCTCTCTGAAGTTCTTTGGCACTCTGCCAGTGGTAGGCTTTTCTACAAGGGCCTCAAGTCCCTGCTGTGTATCAGGATAGAATCCGTTATCAATCTTAAAGAGCTTTAGGGCTGTTTCAAGATTCCTTATTTGCACCTTAGCCTCTGCTATCCTTGCATCATCGGTCCTTCCCATGATCTTTGGAGCCACAATTGCCGCAAGCAGGCTTAGTATGAACACCACAACAATTATCTCAAGTAACGAAAAGCCTCCGGTGCCTTTGACCAATCTGAGATGCCTCCAAGGTGTGCTCATGAAATTATCTCCTTAACAATGGGTTTTACTTTTATAATTATACTCTATATCAATAAGATCGGATTGCTGTTAGGACAATTGATAGTAACAACTCGGGGTTATTAAGATACATTATCCTATCTTATCTCTAAGATTCGCAATGTCTTTAGTTATATTGAAAATGCCCATTGGGTGGTATTATGAAGGCTGAATTTTAACCCAAACAATAATGTTCATAGGTATCTTAGCAATACCTCCCTTACCTCTGATGGAGTAAATAGGGCGCCCCCTGGTCTTCCATAAAAGAAGACCTCCCCTTTCCCCTTAACTGCAAGTCTGACATCTTCGACCATCTGCCCCGCATTCAACTCCAAGGACAAAAATCTTGAGCCCTTGCAGGCGAGCTGATGTATAATCTCCGAGGGAAAGGGAAACAACGTCTTAGGACGGAGCAGTCCTACTCTATAACCATCCTGCCTCAACCTCTTAACAGCGCTGTATGCTATCCGTGCCGATATGCCAAAGGCAACAACAATCAAATCAGAGTCCTCAGCATAGAAAGACTCCCAAGAGGTTTCACTTTTAGAGATCTCCTTGTACTTATCTATGAGTTTTTTGTTGAGTGCTTCAAGCTGCCCCTCTGCCGTGTATAGGGTTTTGATAACCTTCGGATGCCAGTTCTGAGGCCTCCTTTCTCTTCTCTTAAAGGACCAGTCTTTTTCATAGACATTGACTTTAATCTTACTTCTTATAATTGGTTCAGTCATCTGTCCGAGCACGGCATCGGCGAGAATCATCACAGGATTTCTATATCTATCAGCCCTGTCAAAGGCAATGCCTGTAAAATCCCACATCTCCTGAACATTATAGGGCGCGAGGACTAACATCCTGTAATCTCCGTGTCCTCCCCCCTTTACAGCCTGAAAGTAGTCAGCCTGGCTTGCAGATATGTTGCCCAATCCTGGTCCTCCCCTTTGCATGTTTACGATAACCGCAGGGAGCTCCGCTGCGGCAAGGAAAGATATGCCCTCTTGCATAAGGCTTATTCCTGGACTGCTGGAAGTGGTCATTGCCCTTATTCCACAGGCAGAGGCACCATAGATCATGTTTATAGCCGACAACTCGCTCTCAGCCTGAATGAATATACCGCCTACCTCCTTCAATCTCCAGGACAGATACTCTGGTATCTCATTTTGAGGGGTAATAGGATAGCCTGCATAAAACAGACAGCCTGCCTGCACTGAGGCTTCTGCCAAGGCTTCATTTCCCTGCATCAGTGTCTTCTTCATAGCCTTTCATTATATCATTGTGTGCTAAAATAAGTAATGCCACGGATAAAGGTCCTACCCCTGTCAATAAGAAACAAGATAGCCGCTGGAGAGGTCATTGAGAGACCTGCATCAGCAGTGAAAGAGTTGATTGAAAACTCAATAGATGCCCATAGCAATAGGATTGACATTGAGATACTGGGGGCAGGCAAGAGATTAATAAGGGTTACTGACAATGGTTCAGGCATGGACAGGGAGGATGCCCTGAATTGTTTTTTGCCCCATGCTACAAGCAAGATTGCCTCTGAAGAGGACCTATATAGGATTACGACACTAGGTTTTCGTGGAGAGGCATTGTCTTCTATTGCCTCGATTTCAAAGATGACAATAGTAACGGCCTCAAGGGAGTATGAAGGAATTGTAATAGACATTGAGGGTGGCGCTATAAAGGGCTCAAGACCAGCGGCATCGAAGGGGACTATGGTGGAGGCGAGAGAACTATTTTTCAACACACCCGCGAGACTGAAATTTCTAAAGAAAGACTTTACAGAAAACAATCACATCATTGAAACTGTAACAAACACTGCCCTATGCAATGAACTGATCACATTTAACCTTGTGCTTGACAGGGCGCCTGTCTTATCCTTGCCCGCCACTGCAGACAGGAAGCTAAGGATAATGCAGGTGTACGGTAAGGAGTTTTCGGACAGGCTTTTAGAGACAAGGTTCCGTAAGGATTCTTTAGGCATCCATCTATTTATTGGAGAAAGCAGTTTTTACAGGCACCACAGAAATAGTCAGCGGCTCTTTATAAACCAAAGGCCTGTAAAAGACCCTTCTCTTTTAAGGGCTGTTTACAAAGCCCTTGAGGGCATAATGCCAAAGGATATGCATCCAGTGTGTTTTGTATATATTGATATTGACCCTACCCAGGTGGATTTCAATGTGCATCCGGCAAAGACAGAGGTGCGGTTTGCAGATAGAGAAAGGGTATTTCATGCCCTTTTCAGCGCTGTCAAAAGGGCCTATGAGGGAGAGCAAAGAACAGGGAGTGGGATCGCTTCCCTTGAACCCTTATGTAATACAGAGGGTAATCTTTCCAAAACATCCCAACAAATACTTGACTGTATCTCTGTATCAGAACAGCAAATCCCCTATGGGGATATTAAGCAACAGGGTGTTGATTTTATTTATGTTACAGACACTATCTTGGCACTCTCTGATGAAAAGGGGCTTGTCCTTATGGATTATCATGCAATCCATGAAAGGATAAATTATGAAGGGCTCTTGAAAAAACAGATCCAGCCTCAGACACTGCTTTTCCCGTGCACAGTAGGCCTTGATATAAGACTATACAGGGCATTGCTTAACAATATATCCTTTCTTGATGGACTTGGGATAGAGATTGAGGATTTTGGCTCAGGGACTGTACTAGTAAGGACAGTGCCAGAATTTCTAGTGGACGGGGATATTGGAAATATACTTAGAGACACCCTGGAGGCGGTTCTACTTAAACAAGACCTTTCTGAGGAAGAGGGCTCTGACAACCCAGTGGATGCACGACGCAAAAAGGCGGCTGCCATGCTTGCCTGTCATAGCTCATTACGAGGCAAGGCACAGCGCCCGACAGGGGCAGGGATTGTTGCGCTATTAAAACAGCTTGAAGATACCGACAATCCAGAGCAATGCCCCCATGGCAGGCCCACGAGGATCTTTCTAAGCCACAGAGACCTCTTAAGGATGTTCAAGAGACTGTGATAGATGTAAAATTGCCGATAGAAACTTGTAAGGAGTAAGAGGGCATGCCTGAAAGCCTTTATACTGCCACAGGGTTTATTAAAAAGGGCCATGGGTCATTCAGTCACCAAGAGGTGATTAGTTTGGCATTGTCTGTGAAGGTGCAGAGGTCTCGTAAAAAGGTGTGGCAATAAGGCCTTTTCGGCACACCCCTTACTCCTATCGGCAATTTAAGGGATAGATGTAAACTTAAGACTATATGGGGGTAACAATGGATATGAGATTTAATATGACCGAAGCATTGCAGGGTAGCCTTAGTAAGGGACAGGATATCGTAAAGTCCCTTAAGGAAATACTAATAGGGCATCACATCAACAGCGGTGTTATCAGCGCCATAGGTGCAGTGTCTGAGGCTAGGATAGGTTTTTTTAACCCAGACACTAAGAAATATGAAGAAAGACACTTCAATGAGCAGATGGAGGTGTTGTCTCTGCTTGGAAATGTATCTATCAAGGATCAGGAAATATTCCCTCACCTGCATATTCTTTTATCAAGAAGAGACTACTCTGTGGTGGGAGGTCATTTATATGAGGGGACAATTGTTTATGCCCTTGAGTATCAGATACTGAAGCTTTCCGGTAATGGGTTCATAAGGCATTTTGACGCAGACACAGGTCTTTTTATCTGGAAGTAGCCAAAGATTGCACTAAGATAACAAGCTTGGCTTTCAGTTAGTTTCATATCTCGTTATAAAGGTATCGTATCCCTCCTGGGCAAGGGTATTTGCAACCCTTTGAACCTCTTTGGCTTCTCTAAATGAACCAATTCTAACACGAAAGTGTTTTATCCCACTTATAACTGCTGGCACAATATATACATCCCTGTATTTGATTTCAAGCCCTGCCTTGAGTCTTAGGGCATTGGACTCTTCCCTAAAAGAACCTATCTGTATGGTCATAGGCCCCGCAATGACACTGCCCCTAACAACCTTGACATATCGCATATCCCTTGCAAAGGGCTCTATATCTACCGGGGCAACTCCTGGGCCAATAGTATCGAGCCTTCTTGCTGCGCCATAGGAGAGGTCTAAATCCCTTCCAGCAACAAAGGGGCCTCTATCGTTTACGGTGCATTCCACCATCCTGTTGTTGCTTGGATTGCTTACCCTGAGCATAGTTCCAAAGGGAAATTCCCTGTGGGCGCAGGTTAGGGCATACATGTCAAAGGGTTCGCCCGATGCAGTGGGTCTTCCATGGAATTCAGCCCCATACCAGGAGGCAAGCACCCTCTGTCTTTTCCCCTCTATCCTCTCTGTCTCAGGAGGTCTTCTGTCTTCGGGTATTGTTGGATAGGGAGGCGCTGGTCTTTTGGAGGGCGCACAGGAAGACAGCAGGAGAAGGATCAGAAAAAAACTGAAAAAATGTATGATATATTTGGCAGACATTCTTATAAGATATATCTGCTTAGGTCCTCATCCTTGACAACGTCTCTGAGCCTGTCAAGCACATAATTTCTGTTGATTGTCACAGTCACTCCCTGCATATCACAGGCATTAAAGGATATCTCCTCAAGCAACCGTTCCAGAACCGTATGAAGCCTTCTGGCGCCTATGTTCTCGGTTTTTTCATTGACTGTAGCAGCAATACCAGCAATTTCATCAATGGAATCATCCTTAAAGTCAAGGGTTACCTGTTCTGTAGCAAGAAGGGCAATATATTGTTTGATTAGGGCATTGTCGGGCTCTGTGAGGATCCTAACAAAATCGTCCTTTCCTAAGGATTCCAACTCAACCCTTATAGGGAACCTGCCCTGTAGTTCTGGTATGAGGTCAGAAGGCTTTGCCATATGGAAGGCACCTGCTGCTATAAAAAGTATATGGTCTGTCTTGACCGCTCCATGTTTAGTATTGACCGTTGACCCTTCTACTATTGGAAGCATGTCTCTCTGCACCCCTTCCCTTGACACATCTGGCCCATGACTCTGTCCTTTGCTTGCAATCTTGTCTATTTCGTCTATAAAGACAATACCGGTCTGTTCAACCCTCTCTATTGCCTCCTTTGTTATCTTTTCCATATCAATGAGTTTAGCCGCCTCTTCACGAGCTAATAGGGCAAGGGCTTCAGAGACCTTGAGTTTCTTCCGCTTGGTCTTTTCAGGAAGCATACTGCCGAGCATCTCCTTGAGATTGATCTCTATTTCTTCAAGGGCAACATTTGATACCACCCCAAAGGGCATTATCTTTTCTTTCACCTCTATTTCTACGTATCTTTTGTCTAGCTTACCCTCCCTAAGATGGGCGCGTAGTTTTTCCCTTGTATAATTGTAGTTGTCCTTTTCTTCCTCTTTGCCCTCGGAGTTCTTCTGGTTCTTTAAGGGAGGAAGCAGCAGGTCAAGCACCTTCTCTTCGGCTATGCCCTTAGCCTTTTCCCGTACCATTTCCATATGCTCTGATTTCACCATGTTTACAGCTGTCTCTGTAATATCCCTTATCATTGACTCCACATCTCTTCCTACATATCCAACCTCTGTGAACTTTGATGCCTCAATCTTTAAAAAGGGGGCATTTGCGAGTTTTGCGAGTCTTCTTGCTATTTCTGTCTTGCCTACCCCCGTGGGTCCAATCATGAGTATGTTTTTAGGGAGCACCTCATCCCTTAATTCCTGGGGCAGTTTGGTTCGTCTCCATCGGTTTCTCAAGGCTACAGCCACAGCCCTCTTTGCCTTTTCCTGTCCAATAATGTACTTATCAAGTTCGCTGACAATAAATTTGGGTGTTAGATTATCCATTTATCTCCCTTTGACCCTGTGCCTTAGCATCACTATCCAGTTCAAGGGTCTCAATAACTATATTTTTGTTGGTGTATATGCATGTATCTGCGGCAATAGACATTGCCTTTTTAACTATCTCCTCTGGAGAGAGACTGGTGTTTTCATAAAGAGCCCTTGCCGCTGCGTGGGCAAAGGGGCCGCCAGACCCAATAGCTGCAATCCCATGCTCTGGTTCAAGCACATCGCCATTGCCTGAGATTATAAAGGTGTGTTGGATGTCAGCTACGATGAGAAGCGCCTCAAGGCGCCTTAGTATTTTGTCGGTGCGCCATTCCTTTGCAAGCTCTACGGCAGAACGTTTTATGTTACCCCTATAGGCGTCAAGCTTTGACTCAAACTTCTCAAAAAGCGTAAAGGCATCTGCCGTTGCCCCTGCAAAACCTGCAAGCACTTGGTTATTGTACATCTTGCGGGTCTTTTTGGCGTTTTGTTTTAATATAGTATTTCCAAGGGTAACCTGGCCATCACCGGCCATGGCAACCCTGTTGTCTTTGTTTACACACAGTATTGTTGTGCCCTGAAACATATAGTTTATCCTCCCAATGAATTTTACTACACCCTAAAACATCCATGAGCAAGCCTTATCTAAAAACCCTCTTGATTTTGCTAATAGGATAACAATTTTCTTATAAAAATGCCTCTTTAGAGGTCTCTTTTATTTCCCTTAAGGCACTTAAGAATGCCTCGTTGGCCTCATGCAGTCCTATACTCACCCCAATCCAATTAGGAAACCTAAATCCGGTCATGCTCCTTATCATAATCCCCTTATATAGAAATTTTCTATAGGCATAGGTGTCGCTAATGGGTAATTTTATCATTATAAAACAGCCCTCTGCTGATTGTATTGGCATCCCCATTTCCCTCAGTTCTGAAAGCATATAGTCCTTTTCCCTCCTCACATGCAATCTGCTCCTTTCAATATGAACCTTGTCTTCTAAGGCAGCTAAGGCACAATCTTGGGCTATAGTATTGACTGAATAGACCACACAGGTTTTTTTAAGAATATCCACTGCCTCTTTACTGCCCGCAAGATAACCGACCCTAAGCCCTGCAAGCCCGTATATCTTTGAGAAGGTCCTAAAGGACAACAAATTTGGAAATCTATCAATAAGTCTAATTGTATCAGGGAAATCCTCGGCCTCTACATACTCACCATAGGCCTCATCTACAACAACTATGCATCTACCGTTGATATCACTTAAGAAATCTGTCAATGCCTCTCTGTTCCAGTAGGTGCCTGTAGGATTGTTAGGGTTGCATATAAATACGACCTTTGTCCGCTTATCAACGGCATTCAAGATAGAATCTCTATCAAAACAAAAATCTCTTAGTGCCCTTAACCTCACCTCAATCCCTGAGAAAGTTGCGACCCATTCATACACTGCAATTGATGATTCCTCTTGCAAACTTACAGAGAAACAGATATTGAATGCCCTGAGATTTATATCCCCCTCTTTTTATCTGGAAGTCTATTCTTGCATAATAAATACCGTTATAGAATTTTATAGTTAAATCATCCTCCTGCCTGCCAAGATTACATAGATAGGAGAATATCTCCTCTGCAGCGAGGGCAAGGGCAAGGGATTCTTGATTGCCTAAACCTATAGCCAAAGCTGCCATTTCAGCGTAGGATCTGACTATGGGAATGTAACGGTTCTCTGCAGTAAGCGTCAAAGTGAGGGGCTTTGTCATATTAATCTTTATACTAAATGTTTACCCTATAATTATTCAATTTTTGATAATAATCTGGAGGTTTTAATCAAAGCCCAGGAAGCGCTATAATAAAGCACGCCCCTCCAAGCTCAGACCTCTCTATAGATATACTGCCTCCTAAGTCTGTTATTATTCTGTAGGCAATAGCAAGGCCCAAGCCAGTGCCTTTAGGTTTTGTGGTAAAGAAGGGCTCAAAGACCTTATCTTTTAAGCCTTCCTTCAGTCCCTCTCCATCATCTTCCACAACGATTAGATTCTTCCTCTCTGGATATAAACCCTCAATATCAGAAAGTGCCTTCAAAGTTACTTTGACCTTACTCTTGGCAGCCTCTATTGCGTTTTTCAAAATGTTGCCTAAGGCGACCTCGATAAAGGTTCTGTTTGCATTTATGAAAATGCCCTCCTGAATATCAAGCCCCAACTGGATCCTTTCTTGTTTGTAATTGTTAGTAATCTGAAAAATCAATCCTGAGAGGTCTATCCTCTCTTTAAGGGCATCTGAGGGTCTTGAGAACATCAGAAAGTCTCTAATTAGGTTGTTGATACGTTTGATGTCATCCTCAAGCATATCAATGAAATCCTTAATATCCTTGCCTTCTTTTATTAATTGAATGGACGCGGATATAGAGGCAAGGGGGTTTCTCAGTTCATGGGCAAGATCAGCGCTCAAACGAAAAAGCCTCTCATAACCCTGCATCTTGATCCTTTCCTCTTCAAGTTTTTTGATATAATTTGCCTGTTTCATGAGCCTTTCGCTCACCTGATTCCCTGCAAAGCATATTGAGATGAAGGCGATAAAGTGAAGGGCAATATTTATCAAATTATCCTTCTCTGGTAGTACGCCTGCAAAGAAATATACAGAACTGTAGAGAAGTATAGTGATAACAGGGAACATAAAAACCCACTTTTCCCTTATAGAAAGAGAGGCAAAGAAAATAGGGAACAAATAGAGCAATGTCAGATAGGAATAGGAATAAAAATGAAACCCTGTATAGACAATAGCAGTAACAAAAAAAATGTCCAGGACAAAATCAAGGGGATGAGACCCTTTGGGATTGATAATAAGCCTTATTAGCGCCAAGAATCCATAAAGGCCAATCAGCAGTACCACTCTATCAAGCACAAATAGGTCGCCAGTGAGGTGAAAGGCAACTTGTAAGGCAATAGCAAATACAAGCCTGCCTACAAGGTAATAATTAATCAATCCTATTTGCTGATGCATATCCTGAGATATTTGCTATCGGGTAAAACCCAATAAAGAGAAGGACTATTCCTTAAAGGCCCCAATCCTGCGGAGCTTCTTGTATCTTTCCTCAATTAAGCGGTTTGGGGTTTTACCCTGAAGAACCTCCAGGGCCTTGATTATGTGTTCGGCAATCCTTTTTGACATGCCCTCAGGGTCTTTGTGGGCGCCCCCAGGGGGTTCGGGTATTATGTCGTCAATAATCTTGTATCCCTTTAGGTCTGAGGCAGTGAGCTTCAGGGACAAGGCTGCCCTTGAGAAATCCTCAGCAGTTAGATCGGAGGTCTTTTTCCATAGTATAGCAGCGCATCCCTCCGGAGATATAACAGAATATATGGAATTTTCCAACATATAAAGCCTATCAGCCACCGATAGGGCAAGGGCGCCGCCACTGCCGCCTTCTCCTATTACGATGGAAACTATAGGGGTCTTAAGCCTCGACATCTCCATAAGGTTACTTGCAATTGCCTCAGCCTGTCCCCTTTCCTCTGCCCCTATGCCAGGATATGCCCCAGGTGTGTCAATCATCGTCACTACAGGCAGTCTAAACCTCTCAGCAAGTCCCATAAGCCTCATTGCCTTTCTGTATCCCTCTGGGTTTGGCTGCCCAAAGTTTCTGGATATCCTCTCCCTTGTCCCTCTGCCCTTCTGATGGCCTATGATCATGTAGGATTGATTGTTTATCCTCCCTATGCCACCTATGATTGAAGGGTCATCGCCAAAGCGTCTATCCCCATGCAGCTCTATAAAGTCCTCAGCAAGCAGATTGATGTAATCAAGGGTATAAGGACGCTCTGGGTGTCTGGCGATCTGGGTCCTCTGCCAAGGAGACAGATTTGAATATATCTCAGCGCGGAGATCCTTAACCTTCTTCTCTAACCTCTTTATCTCTGAGGCAATATCAATATCTCCTCCCTCGGATATCTTCCTCAGTTCCTCGATCTTTTCCTCCAGTTCCCCAATAGGTTTTTCAAAATCAAGATAATAAGCCATTAGCTCTCCTTATATTTAATACACTGTCAATACTATGCCAAATAATCTTCTATCCTGCTCGCCCAAACCCTATAACCATCGTTGCTTAAATGCACACAATCATCGGTGAAGTAGGACTTGATTGGCCTGTCTGAGGAATCCACGAAAAATGGAAAAACATCCAAGAATCCTACTCCCAAATCTCGTGCAAGCACCTCAATCTCCTTGTTTATTCCTTTAATTACTTGAAGATACTCTAAAAAATCTCCACATACAGGCAAAAGACTCTGAATGGTAAATTCTACTCCTAATGCTAAAACCCTAAAAAACTCTGCAATCCTCCGCAAATTATACACCACCTCTTGCCCATCCATAAGTATGTCATTTATTCCAGACATGAGCATTACCCTATCCCCTGAGATTAGGGCGCTTTTTATGAGATTGAGCCTTGAGTGTAAGCCCAGTGTAGTCTCTCCAGCAATGCCAAGATTCAATGTCCTTCGCCCTTTTAGCAGAAGATCCCAATTGCCAAATTCTGTAAGAGAATCTCCTATGAGAACAACCCTGCTCATGCTGTCTAAAAAATCTCCTTGCAATATTTATTATCCATCCATTTCCTGAAGGATTATCTGCTTCCTGGTGATGTCTTGCAATTGCTGCTGAAAGTCATCACAGGGCCGCAGGCAACTCTTAATAATAACAGAGTATTCAGGGAGATGTAATCTAATCGTAAAGGTCTCATCCAAACCTGAGGACTCATAAAGAAGCCCCCTTATCTTTGTAAGCTCCTCCAGGCAATGCTCCGAGTCAAAGATGTAGTCAATGAAGTAGTGTCTCGCTCTCCCCTCTTGCTCTTCCTCCTGAACAGGCAGTATCTCCTTTACCATTAGCCTGGAGCCCTTCTCTGCCTTTAGCACCTGACCCTTTATCATAATCTTTGCCCCAAGCTCCAAGGCATCATTGCCCTTCTTAGCGGCGCCGTTAAAGAGGAGGCATTCGCAGGCACCGCTTTCATCCTCTAAGTATATGTAAGTAGTCACTCCCTTTGCATTGGATTTGTTCTTTATATCATTAATTACACCAGCCACAGAGATATCCTCTCTGTCCTCTCGGTCCTGAATCTCACCTATGAGTCTTACTCCCTCTTGATACAATTCCTTACGCAGCTTCAACATTGGATGGCCAGAGACATAAAAACCGAGGGCCTCTTTCTCATTTCTCAAAAGCCTCTGTTCATCCCAACCGGTTGACTTTCCAGCCTTAGACTCATCGCCAAAGAGTGAAGGCGCAAGGCCACCGCCATTGCGGTCAAACAGGTCCTCTGCCTTACCCCTTATGTGGCAGAGGTGAGCAAGCCCGTTGCCTTTCTTCAGCTTATTTGCCTGTTCATCAAACAATGTATCAAAGGCGCCAGCCTTTATGAGCATCTCAACAACCCTTTTATTTGCCTTTCGAGAATCTATCCTATTGAGGAAATCCTTAAAATCCTTAA
Source organism: uncultured bacterium (assembly GCA_937949555.1). Taxonomy (GTDB): domain Bacteria; phylum Nitrospirota; class Thermodesulfovibrionia; order Thermodesulfovibrionales; family Dissulfurispiraceae; genus DUZI01. Next base: position 16,558 of record CALEDV010000050.1, read on the forward strand.
AGTCTCCCCTTTGCCTCTCCGCTATAATTACATCAATGGCTGCCGCGCCTACACCCTTTACAGCCTCAAGGCCAAATCTAATAGAGCCCTCATGGATTGAAAACTCCCTCTCAGATTTGTTTATATCAGGTGGCAACACCTTTACACCCATCACCCTGCATTCATTGATTAGATTTACTATCTTCTCTGTATCCCCCATAGCAAGACTCAGGTTTGCCGCCATAAACTCAACGGTAAAATGGGTCTTCAGATAAGCAGTTTGATAAGCAAGGTATGCATAAGAGGCAGAGTGTGATTTGTTAAATCCATACTCGGCAAAGGGTTCTAATTCTTCAAAGAGTTTCTTGGCAGCCTCGGCAGGCTTCCCCCTATCCACAGCGCCCTTTATAAACTCTTCCTTCTGTTTTGCCATAACATCCTTGAGTTTTTTACCCATCGCCTTTCTAAGTATGTCTGCCTGTCCCATACTGAAACCAGCAATCTTATTGGCAATCATCATAACCTGCTCTTGATAAACCGTTATGCCATAGGTCTCTTGGAGGATGTCCTTCATCTCAGGGAACTCGTATTGTATGGTCTTCTCTCCGCTCTTCCTTTTTATAAAGTCGTCTATCCATGCCATAGGACCTGGACGATAGAGGGCGACAAGGGCTATGAGGTCCTCAAAGACGTTGGGCTTCATCCTAACCAGTATATCCCTCATGCCTGCCGATTCAAGCTGAAAGATAGCAGTAGTGTTGCCAGAACTGAGCAGTTCATAGGTCTTTTTGTCATCAAAGGGCATATCCTCAAGAGAAAATTTCTTTCCCTGAGAACGGATAAACTGCAGTGTCTTGTCGATAATCGTAAGGGTGGCAAGACCAAGGAAATCAAACTTCAAAAGTCCAATGTTTTCTACCGCCTTCATCTCGTAGTGGGTGATGACCACATCCTCAGCGGGGTTTTTATAAAAGGGCATGTAGTTTGTTATAGGCTCTGGGGCAATCACCACACCTGCTGCGTGCTTTGAGGCATGACGGGAGACACCCTCAAGCTTTATGGCGTTGTCTATGAGCTCTCTTACCCTCTCGCTTTCCTCATAGAGCGACCTGAGGGTATCGTTCTTTTTAAGGGCGTCCTTTATCTTGATATTATCCACAGGCAGGAGCTTTGCTATCCTGTCCACCTCTGCATAGGGCATATCAAGCACCCTGCCTACATCCCTTATAGCCGCCTTCGCCTTCATGGCGCCAAAGGTTATTATCTGCGCCACCCTGTCCTGCCCATACTTTTCGGAGACATAATTTATGACCTCCTGCCTCCTGTACTGACAGAGGTCTATATCTATATCAGGCATGCTTATACGGTCAGGGTTGAGAAATCTCTCAAAGAGCAGGTTGTACTTTATTGGGTCAATCTCTGTAATCCCGATAGCATAAGCCACAAGACTGCCTGCCGCTGAGCCCCTGCCAGGTCCCACGGGAATGCCCCTGTTCTTTGCAAAGGTTATAAAGTCCCATACAATAAGAAAATAGGCAGCAAAGCCCATCTTCTTTATCATCTCCATCTCCCTATTTAAACGCTCTTTGTAAGGCTCAGGTATGTGGTCTCTGAATCTCCTGGACATACCTGACCAGGCTATCTCCTGCAGGTAACTATCTGGGGTGTATCCTTCAGGGGGATTATACAGGGGTAGATAATTTGTCTTAAAGTCAAAGTCAAAACAGCACCTCTCTGCAATCCTTGTGGTATTTGATATCGCCTCAGGGATGTAAGCGAACTCCGATATCATCTGCTCCGGTGATTTGAAATAAAACTGGTCTGTCTGAAATCTCATGCGCTTTGCATCTTTCATGTTCTTCTTAGTCTGAATGCAAAGCAATATCTCATGTGCCCTTGCATCTTCCCTGCTCAGATAATGACAATCATTGGTTGCAACTAAGGCAATCCCTGTTTCCTCTGACAGCCTTATTAGACCTTTGTTGACCTCAGTCTGTTCCTGAAGACCGTTTTCCTGTATCTCTAAATAGAAGTTGTTACTGCCAAAGATACTTAGATACTCAAGGGCCGTATCCTTTGCCCTCTGATACTGGCCTATCCCTATATAGTAAGGCACTTCACCCTTAATGCAGGCAGATAGGGCAATCAAACCCCTATTATGCTGCCTGAGAATATCCTTGTCTATGCGGGGCTTGTAGTAAAACCCCTCAATGTAGGAGGAACTGATTAGTGCACAAAGATTCTTGTATCCCTCTGAATTTTCAACTAATAGAATGAGGTGAAAGGCGTATTCCTCAGCATTTTCATCAAGGGAGACCTTTGATTTTTCAAGACGACTGGAGGGGGCTATATAAACCTCACAGCCGATAATGGGCTTTATGCCCTTAGCCTTTGCCTTTTTATAAAACTCTACAGCCCCAAAGATATTGCCGTGGTCAGTAATCGCCACTGCCGGTAGATTAAACTCCAAGGCCCTCTGGATTAAATCGTCTATCCTTATTGCCCCGTCAAGAAGGCTATATTGAGTGTGTAGATGAAGGGGAACATATTGTATCGAAGACATTAATAATATTTGCTCCTTATAGCTCTAAAAAGATTATAAATTCTTCAAAGAGTTCATGGCTTTTATCCTCCGCCCCATTGAAAGGCAATAGCCTTTGCGCTATCCCATTCTGTTTGTCCTAATATGCTGATTGACTTTGGAGGATTGAGCTTTATAAATTTCCCGTTTTTATAACCACAAACATATTCAACGGGAGCTGTTTTTAAATTTTTTAAACTCACTTTTTCACCAACTACAAAAGGAGTTTTAGCCTTTATTCGTATAGCTGAGACAACCGCACCATTCCTATATGCTTCTTCTATGATGGCCTTCTTTGGCTTGTTATTGCTGTTGCAAACAATCAGGTCAATCTCTTGCCCTCAAATCTGTCTGTTGAGATCAACCAAAAAATCTTGCCCCCTCATCAAAGAGACTCCCTTAAAGTGGGGTCTCAATTAACAGGTCAATATCCCCACCCTTTTGGTTGCTATCACTATGGGAGCCAAATACAGTTGCCTTGCAGTCAGAACCATGCTGTGGTCAAAATTGCCAAGATGGTCTCTTCACTGAGACACAGATTAGCTTCGCCGCTCTCTAAAGAACTCCTCTTCTATAAGCCTAATATTCTTATGCACATAATGCCTATCAGGCTCATGCTTGATAGTTTCCACTTAGACCCTATGTCCCGTGCTGCCAACTGTGCAGGTATTTCTTCTGCTCAGGGGTAAGGGAATCAATCTTTATACCCATCGCCTTGAGTTTTAACCGTGCAATCTCCCTGTCAATGTCCTCTGGGACAGAATAGACCCTTTTTTCTAATCTCTTTGCGTTCTTGACCATGTACTCTGCACAGAGGGCCTGATTTGCAAAGCTCATATCCATCACTGCCGATGGATGCCCCTCTGCAGCTGCGAGATTGATAAGCCTGCCTTCTCCAAGCAGGTATATCCTCTTGCCCTTTGCAAGGGTGTATTCTTCAACAAAATCCCTTATCATCCTCTTGCCCGTTGCCATCCTTTGGAGCGAATCAATATCTATCTCCACATTGAAGTGGCCTGTGTTTGCCACAATTGCCCCGTCCTTCATTGCCTCAAAGCACCTCTTTGATATTACATTTATATCCCCTGTGGCAGTTACAAATATGTCGCCTATCTTTGATGCCTCTACAATGGGCATGACCTCATATCCATCCATAGTTGCCTCAAGGGCCCTAAGCGGGTCAATCTCTGTGACAATAACCCTTGCACCAAGCCCCTTTGCACGCATGGCAACGCCCTTAGCACACCAACCATAACCGCATACAACAAATACTGAGCCTGCAATAAGCCTGTTTGTTGCCCTTAGTATGCCGTCTATCGTGCTTTGTCCTGTGCCGTAACGGTTATCAAAGAGGTGCTTCGTGTAAGCATCATTTACTGCAATGATAGGGTACTGTAGGGCTCCGTCAGCTGCCATTGCCTTCAGTCTTATGACCCCTGTGGTAGTCTCCTCAGTGCCTCCAATAACATCTTTTAGCAGCTCTTTTTTATCTTTGTGAAGGGTAGATACTACATCGGCTCCATCATCCATAGTAACCTGAGGCCTTAACTTAAGGGCATCCATAATATGTCTGTAATAGGTCTTTGTGTCTTCACCCTTAATGGCATATACGGCTATGCCTGTATCCTTTGCAAGGGATGCAGCCACATCATCCTGAGTGCTAAGGGGATTGGAGGCACAGAGGGCAATTTCAGCGCCACCCGCCTTAAGGGTCTCCATCAAGCAAGCAGTCTCTGTGGTCACATGAAGACATGCCCCTAATCTGATCCCCTTTAAGGGTCTTTCCTTCTCAAACCTATCCTTTATACTCCTGAGTACAGGCATCTCCTGGGCTGCCCACTCTATCCTCAACTTACCCTTTTTTGCCAGATTAATGTCCTTTACATCGTATGTCTTTGCCATATTCTATATACCTGCCTCTTTCTTCAGTGTATCAGCCATGTCAGTCTTTTCCCATGTAAAATCTGCATCCTCTCTACCATAATGCCCATAGGCAGCAGTTTTTCTATATATAGGTCTGCGGAGGTCCAACCTTTCTATTATCCCTTTTGGAGTCATGTCAAAAACCCTTGTGATGATCTCCGTTATCTTTTCATCGCTCACTGCTCCGGTCCCAAAGGTGTCAACAAACACAGACACAGGCTGTGCAACGCCAATGGCGTAGGCAATCTGTATCTCACACCTTGTGGCAAGACCAGCAGCAACGATATTCTTTGCGATGTAACGCCCCATATAGGATGCAGAACGGTCAACCTTTGAGGGATCCTTGCCAGAGAAACAACCTCCGCCATGACTGCCAAATCCTCCGTAGGTGTCAACAATTATCTTTCTGCCCGTTAAACCCGTATCACCCATAGGTCCGCCAATGACGAATCTGCCAGTGGGATTTATGTGATAAGTAACATCCTTTTCATCAAGAAAGCCCTTGGGGATGACTGGCTTTATGACCTTTTCAATAATATCTGCCTTCATTTGCTCAAGGCTTATATCAGGGCTGTGTTGAGAGGAGACAACCACAGTCTTGACCTTTACTGGTTTGCTGTCTTCATACTGAATAGTTACCTGTGATTTGCCGTCAGGCCTGAGATAATCAAGAATACCCTTTCTTCTTACCTCAGTAAGCCTCATACAGAGCTTATGGGCAAGCATGATAGGCATAGGCATAAGCTCAGGTGTCTCATTACAGGCATAGCCAAACATCATACCCTGATCACCTGCCCCTCCAACATCAACACCTTGGGCAATGTCAGGCGATTGGCCGTGAATCGAAGTCAATACAGCACAGGTTTCACCATCAAAGCCGTACTTTGCCCTGTCGTAACCAATGTCCTTAATCACCTGCCGCACCACACTCGGTATGTCAACATAACAATCGGTGGTAATCTCCCCAGCAACAAGGGCAAGCCCTGTGGTAAGAAAGGTCTCACAGGCAACCCTTGCCATCCTGTCTTGAGTGAATATGGCATCTAATACGGCATCAGAGACCTGATCGGCAATCTTGTCTGGATGTCCCTCGGTCACCGACTCTGAGGTAAACAAAAAACTCTTTCCGCTTATATTGCATCTCCCCATAATTAATCCTCCTATTTGATTAATTCCTCTGCAATCTGCACAGCATTGAGGGCTGCGCCTTTTCTGAGGTTATCAGATACAATCCACATATTAAGCCCACACTCAATGGACTCGTCCTCCCTTATCCTTCCCACATAGGTGTCGTCTTTATCGGCTGCTGTCAGGGGCATAGGGTAGATGTTCTTCTCAGGGGCATCATAAACCAACACGCCTCTTGCCTCAGAAAGTATAGCCCTTGCCTCGTTGGCTGAGAGTTTTTTTTCCGTCTCTATGTTTAGCGATTCAGAGTGTCCCCTGAAGACTGGCACCCTCACCGTAGTGGCAGTCACCTTTACAGTGTTATCGCCCATTATCTTTTTTGTCTCATTCACCATCTTCATCTCTTCTTTGGTATAGCCATTTTCAAGGAACTTGTCTATATGTGGAAGCACATTGAAGGCGATCTGGTAAGGATAGACATTTGTCCTAATCTCCTTAAAATTCATAATATCGGAGGTCTGCTGCATTAGCTCATCCATTGCCTTCATGCCTGTGCCAGAAACTGCCTGAAAGGTAGTAACCACCACCCTTTTAATCTTTGCTGCATCGTGAATAGGTTTTAGCACTACCACCATCTGGATAGTTGAACAGTTGGGATTTGCAATAATGCCCTTATGCCAGCTCAGGTCATAGGGATTGACCTCAGGGACAACCAGCGGCACCTCAGGGTCCATCCTCCATTGGCTGGAGTTATCAATCACCACACAACCCGACTTCGCTGCAATAGGCGCCCAGATCTTTGATCTTTCTGCACCCGCGGAAAAGAGGGCTATGTCTATACCCTTAAAGGAATCCTCAGTAATCTTCTCTACCCTTAGTTTTTTATCTCTATATTCCAACTCCTTTCCCTCTGACCTCTCAGAGGCAAAAAGTCTGAGCCTATCCACAGGGAAATCCCTCTGTATAAGGGTCTGTATCATCTCCTGTCCAACAGCGCCTGTGGCGCCTACTACTGCAACTACATAACTGCCTTTTTTCTTTAACATTTGCTGACTTCTCCTATATATAGTTTAAATGTTACTGGCGACCATATCGCCAATCTCTGTTGTCGTAAATCCCATATTGCCCGCAGCCTGACTCTTCATCTTCTTCATTACCGATACCATTGCCGATTCGATTGCCTGCGATGCCTCTGTTTCACCCAATGTATCGAGCATCATCATAGCCGCCCCGATTGCCGCCATTGGGTTTATCACATTCTTCCCCTTGTATTTAGGGGCACTTCCTCCCATAGGCTCAAACATAGACACCCCTTCTGGGTTGATATTGCCCCCTGCAGCCACTCCGAGACCTCCCTGTATCATTGCCCCAAGGTCTGTGATGATGTCGCCAAAGAGATTCTCCGTAACCACCACATCAAACCACTCAGGATTCTTTACAAACCACATATTTGCTGCATCCACATGGTTGTAATCACGCTTGATCTCAGGATAATCACTGCCCCCCATCTCCTCAAAGGCCCTATACCACAGGTCTCCGCAATGAAGGAGCACATTCCTTTTGTGCACAAGGGTAATTGGCTTGTCAGCATACCTTTTGTCTCTTCCGTTTCTCTTTTTCTTCAGATCAAAGGCATACCTCAGGCACCTATCAACGGTCCTCCTGTCATAGACCATAAGCTGTGTGGCTATCTCATCCTGAGTACCTACCCTTGTTGAGCCTCCATGTCCTGTGTAGATGCCGCCAGTGTTTTCACGGATAACCACAAAGTCTATGTCCTCTGGCTGTTTGTCCTTAATTGGGGTCTCCACATTGGGATAGAGCCTTACAGGCCTAAGATTGATGTATTGATCAAGGGCAAAGCGAGCCTTAAGTAGTATTCCTGTTTCAAGTATGCCGGGCTTCACCTCTGGATGACCAATAGCGCCCAGATATATGGCATGGTGCCTCTTGAACTCATCCACAGCGCTCTCTGGCAGTGTCTCGCCTGTCTTTAGATACCTTTCGCCTCCGAAATCATACTTTGTGTAATTCAGTCTGAATCCAAACCTTACCGATGCCGCATCAAGGGCCTTCATCCCCTCAGCAACCACCTCAGGCCCTGTGCCATCGCCTGGTATGACCGCTATGTTGTATGTGTTGCTCACCTGTATGTCTCCTTGTTTAATATTTTCAAGCCGCCAGTTTATTCTTTGTCCATTCAATAAGTCCGCCTGCTGCAATCAATTCCTGCATAAAGGGAGGTATCGGCTTTGCAGTGTATTGCTCTTGGGTACTCAGATTTCTTATAAACCCCTTGTCAGCATCTATCTCTATCTCATCGCCCTCTTTTATCCTCTCCGATGCCTCTTCAGATTCAAATATCGGAAGCCCTATATTAAAGGCATTTCTGTAAAAAATCCTTGCAAAACTCTTCGCCACAACGGCTGAAACACCAGCGGCCTTTATAGCAATCGGCGCATGCTCCCTTGAGGAGCCACAACCAAAGTTTTTGCCCGCTATGATCAGATCGCCTGCCTTCATCTTTTTTGCAAAATCCTTGTCCGCATCCTCCATTACATGACTTGCGAGTTCTTTGGGGTCTGAGGTGTTTAGATACCGCGCAGGTATTATTGCATCGGTATCAACATCGTCTCCAAACCTCCAACTCTTTCCCTTTATTACCACTGCACCCCTCCTTAATTTATTGAATTTACCCTGGGTTGATTGCAAAACCTACCCTGTTTTTTTAAATGGTATTGATACATAAAAAACTGTGCCCTTACCCTGCTGACTTTCAACCCTTACCTCCCCCATCAAGTCAACAACCCTCTGCACATCTGACTCTTATAAATTACTAACCGCTAAGATTTGATGATGTCTATTAAAGAGCATACAACTTATCTCCATCAGCAAAGAAACAATTTTAATACACTTATGCCCCTATTATAAACCATTAGGCATGATCCTCTGAATTGCCTCTCAGGAGGTCCATAACAAATCCCTCAAGCAATCCGTAATCACTAATAATAACAGAATCCACCTCAACGCAGATGTCCCAAAAAACCTCTAAAATAAGGGCTCCAGCAATTATAATCTTAGCCCTTTTTGAATCCATGCCCCTGATAAGCCTTCTTTGCTGAAAGGGAGTCTCCTTAAATCTCCTACAAATACGGTCAAAACTGCCCCGCGTTATCCTATGAAGATGGATCCTATTGCCATTGTATCTTTTCATCTCCAGATCAACACATGCAAGGGTTGCCGCCGTGCCTCCTGTGACTGCTATGTTCATCAATCCATTGGGAAGGCTTTCTGCCAAGTTGCTGTTAATTATGGTTTCCCTAATATGCGCGCGGGCATGATCAATTTCTGTGTCTGAGGGAGGGTCCTTTGTTATATAAGTGTCCGTTAGGGTTATGGCGCCAAGGGGCAGACTTGCCTGTTTCCTGTAATTGTAGTCCCTTAAAAACCATTCCGTGCTGCCTCCTCCAATGTCAAGAAAGAGGGTTGGTGGTGGGCAGTCTAAAGAGCGCACAATGCCTTCATAGGTAAGTTCTGCCTCCCTTTGCCCAGAGATGATCTCTGTCCTAATGCCTGTGGCATCTTCTATGCTTCTGACAAAATCCTCGGCATCTCCGGCAGTCCTTAATGCCCTGGTGCCTATTGCATATATTTTCTCTACTTTCTGTATATGGCAGAAATCCAGAAACTTCTTAATGCCCCTAAGTGTCTGTGCCTTGCCTCGGATATTTAAAAGGGAGCTTTTGACCATGCCCTTTGCGAGTCCTGTAACAATCCTTTGAGACTTGAGCCTTTTAAATTCGTAGGTATTTGAGGCACTAAAGATAAGAAGTCTGAGGGTGTTTGAGCCGATATCTATTAAAGCAGCCCTCATTGGAGGGATTGAACAATATCTTCTATTGGATTCTGTAGAGATATCCTTTTGATCTCCTTAGATGCCCTGTTTTTTAACTCTATGAAACCCTGTTTTATGGCCTTCTCCCCTATTACTACCTGCCATGGAATACCAATTAGGTCTGCATCCTTAAACTTAACGCCAGGCCTCTCATCTCTATCATCAATCAGAAGCATCTTGCCTGATGAGTAAAGCCCTTTGTACAACAGGTCTGTTATCTCACAGGTCTTAGAGTCCTTAACATTAAGGGGGACAATATGGACATCAAAGGGGGCAATACTGCTGGGCCAAACTATACCGTCTTTATCGTGGTTTTGCTCTATGGCAGCAGCGGCAATCCTTGCTGGTCCTATACCATAACTGCCCATAACGATAGGCTTCTCCCGACCATCCTGTGCGAGGTAAGTTGCGCCGAGGGGGATAGAGTATTTTGTGCCCAGTTTAAAGATATTGCCTATTTCTATCACCCTTTCCCTTAATAATTCTCCTTTGCAATGTGAACAAAGGTCTCCTGCCTTTGCCACATGTATATCATGCCATAGGGCATTAAAATCCTTTTTCGGTACTATCCCCTTAACATGGTAATCGACCCTGTTAGCACCTGAAATATAAATCCCCTTTGACAGGGCATTATCGGCAATAACTTTTATATCATGCCCTAAGGGGCCAATAAATCCTGCCTCCACACCAAGGATGGAGACTATCTCTTCTTTGTGTGCAGGTCTTACCGCTCTCTTGAGTATCTTTGCAAGCTTCTTTTCCTGGAGTTCCTGATCCCCCCTAATTAGGACAAGAATTGGTTCTTCTCCAGCCATATATAGCAAACTCTTTATGAAGTAATGGGGTTGGATACCAAGATAATCGGATACCTCTTTTACAGTCTTCTTTGCTGGCGTGTGTACCTCCTGCAAGCCTTCCTGTAGCGCAGAAAAGGACAGTTCCCTTGATTCAGAAACTGCCACCTCCACATTTGCCCTGTAAGAACAGTTGGAACATCGCACTATCTCGTCTTCTCCAGCCTCGCTGGGGGCCATAAACTCGTGAGATACATTGCCTCCCATCATCCCTGAGTCTGACTCAACCTGATAATAGCTCAACCCACAACGTTTAAAAATCCTGTGGTAAGCCTGCGCATGAAGCTCATAGCTTACATCCAGGGCGCTTTCATCCACATCAAAACTATAACTGTCTTTCATTAAAAACTCTCTTGTCCTTAGGACACCACTCTTTGGCCTTGCCTCATCGCGCATCTTAGTCTGGATCTGATACCAGCTCTGAGGCATGTCCCTGTACGAGCGAATCTCTTTAGAGGCAAGCCAAGTCATAATCTCCTCATGGGTCATGGCAAGACACATATCCCTGTCGGTCCTGTCCTTAAGCCTAAACATCTCCTCTCCTATGTCGTACCACCTTCCTGTCTGCTGCCACACCTCAGCAGGGTGAAGGACTGGCATAGAGAGTTCCTGCGCCCCTATTGCGTCCATCTCTTCGCGTATTATTGCATTTATCCTATTCATAACCCGCCATGCAAGGGGGAGATAGATGTATAGACCTGAGGCAAGCTGTCTGACATAGCCAGCCCTTAACATAAGGATGTGGCTTATTGCCTCGGCCTCTGAAGGTGCCTCTCTAAGTGTAGGAATAAGAAGTTTGCTCTGTTGCATGATTACAATAGATAAATCGGGGCGAGAGGATTCGAACCTCCGGCCCCCTGCTCCCAAGGCAGGTGCGCTAGCCGCTGCGCTACGCCCCGATAAGTTAAGCGATAATGTTACATCAAATAATATTTAAAAATCAATAAGCTGCCCCGTCCCCAAATTGCCGATAGAAACCTGTAAGGAGTAAGAGGGCATGCCTGAAAGCCTTTATACTGCCACAGGATTTATCTAAAAGGGCCATAACTCATTCAGTCACCAAGAGAGGATTTAAATAGCATTATTTGCGAAGGTCCAAAGGCCTTGTAAAAAGGTGTGGCAATAAAGCCTTTTCATCACACCCTCTTACTCCTATCGGCAATTTAAGGCCCCTTATAATCTAATCCCTTCATTATTCATGCTAATTGAGTTTCGTACTTTGGGTAACTGACAGGATTTTTTTTATTTCTGGAAGGGCCCCCTGAGCAGCCCTTTCTCCCTCAAGGATAGCCTCATGTCGTTTAGAAAAGTCTGCTGAGTCAATACCTGATACCCTTGGTCTTATAACTACATCAGCGCCTGATAATTGCTGCTTAGCAATATTTGAATACATGATATCTATGGACCTTAGAATTGTCTCAAGGGTCCCTTCAGGTTGCGCAGAAGAAGTCTCCCCTGAAATATCGACAGCAATTACTATGTCGGCGCCGTACTGTCTTGCCGCATTAACAGCTACTGGACTTACTACCCCTCCATCTACATATTGAACATTTGCAATCCTAACAGGGCGGAAAACACCAGGTATTGAACAACTCGCCCTTACTGCAGTCCCCGTATTGCCCCTGCCAAAGACAACCTCTCTTCCGTTGGTAAGATCAGTAGCCACCGCATGAAAGGGTATCTTCAATTTTTCAATAGGGGTATTTTTAACAAGCCTGTTGATGTATTCCTCTATCTTTTCGCCCTTTATGAATCCATTATCAGGCACCGTAAGATCAATAACATCAGCCCTCGTAATAGAAAGGGCAATCCTCTGAAGATCAAAACCAGTGAATCCATAGGCATAAAGACTGCCTACAAAACTGCCAGCGCTTGTTCCTATTACCATATCCACCGGTATTGCATTTGCCTCAAGCACCTTTATAACGCCAATATGGGCAAAGCCCTTTGATGCCCCCGCCCCAAGGACAAGGGCAACCCTTTGCGCAGGGGCATCCTTCTTTATGGTTTCCTTGGGGACACAAGCAAATAAAACTGTAATCAAAAGTATAGGGATCAATATTCTCAAGATTATTCTCAACATTGGTTCACTCACCTTCCCTTTGGCGATATTTTAAAACCTTTCAAGGTTCTTCTTCCACAGGCAGCTCAATAGTGAATATGGAGCCACCTGAGGGATTGTTCCTAACAGATATCTTTCCGCCATGATCAGTGACTATTTTATCTGCAATAGCAAGACCCAACCCTGTGCCTCCTCTGACACCTGTAAAATAGGGCATAAAAAGCCTCTCCCTATCGGTCTCCTTTATACCAACGCCTGTATCGGAGACCTCTATTACTGCCTTGTTGTCAATTAGTCTTAAGGATATTCCCAAGATACCGGCATTATTCATTGCCTTTATGGCATTGTCTATTATATTTATTATAGCCCGTCTAAATTGCTCCCTGTCTAAAGAAACATCAGGCAAGGGTTCCAAAGAGCATACAACCTGCACATCCCTGAAGCCCTTGTAAAGGGAGATTATTCCTTCTATCAGTTCCTTTAGATCGGTCTTCGTTTTTGTAATCTCAGGCATTCTGCCATATTTAGAAAACTCGTCCACAAGCCTTCTGAGGCTCTCAACCTCATTGATAATGGTCCTTACAGATCTTTCAAATATACTGTCAAAATCATCCTCTCGCTGTCTCCACTTCTTCAACAATCTCTCTGAGGAGAGTTTTATGGGGGTGAGGGGATTCTTGATCTCATGGGCAATCCTCCTGGCTACCTCCTGCCATGCCAGCGCCTTTTGTGCCTTTATGAGCTCTGTCAAGTCATCGAAAACCACCAATATGCCTATAGCGCTGTTAGTGCTTGCATCTATTATGTCCGAGATAAACACATTTACTATCGCAGGACTGCCCTCTATATGCACCTTCACCTGCCTGTGCAGGCTCCTGTATCTCTTGCCCTGAATGCCTTTAACCATGTTTGTGAGATCCTCAGAGTTGAGTTTTTCAATAAGTTCTTTGTAGTGCATTCCCGTAACATCAGTGCCAAGTCTAAGCATCGATACTGCAGCCCTATTTAATGTCCTTATTGTTCCGTCATAGTCCAAAAAAATTACGCCCGACCCTATCTTTTCAAGGATATTTTCAAGGTAAAGCCTCCTTCTATCAGACTCACGGTAAGAGGTCTCAAGAGATTCCTTATTGCTTTTGAGTTTTGCAACCATAGTGTTAAAGGATTCAATGAGCAATCCAAGTTCGTCGTCGCTTTTAACATCTACCCTGGCCTGGAAATCACCTGCCTTCACCAATTCTGTAGCGATCACCAGGTGCTTTATCGGGATAGTTATGCTGGCAGATATCTTCAGTGAAAACCACAACCCTGCAAAGACTATCATCAACGTTACAAAGCCAAGTATAAGCATGTAATTGATCTTCACAGGCTCTTTGTACGATAGGGTCTTTAAATACTCTTCATTATACTCTCTAAGTCTTTCAGCCCTTAGGGCAAGACTACTGGGCACATAATACTCAGCGACTACTGCATATCTTTTTGAATATTCTGAGGGCACTGCAGCCCTAATAATATCCCCCCCTGGAGTAGTTACCACCTCCACCCCCTTTCTTCCGCTCAAGGCCTCCCTAACAATATCTGGCATATCATCGGTCCAGCCTGCCTTGCTGATCTTTAGATTAGGATGTTTTATTGCCTTTGGGTTTTTAGATGCCTCCTCAGCAGCAAGAAGTACCTGTTCCTTCATCAAATCATAAAATCCCCTTGCCATGTCCATAGAAAGGGTAAGATGCTCCCCCATGTGTGGCGCAAAGATCTTGTTTATAAAATTCGTCGCCAGTCCGCTTGCAGTTATAAATAGCAAGATAGATGGTATAAGGGCAAAGACTATGAACAGAAGCGCAAGTTTGGTCTTGAAACGATGTCCCGGTATATTTCTCTTTCTTTCGTAAGCCAGCTTGTATATGTTACGAGCCGTAAAGAAAATCAGAGTGATAATAGAGACGACATTAAAGGTCATTACTCCAAAAAGGACCATCTTAGTTGAAAAATCTACCGAAGTGGCACGAAGATATCGCAACTCAACAGCAGTGATAGTAATCGTTACAATAAGGGTAAGGACAAATATGATAAGAGATCTTGAATGCCTCATTGATTTTTAATATTAAAGGGCAAAGAATTTCTGTACACAGAAAATTCCTTCTGGGGTATAAAGAAAAGAAAGAAGCCTATTGCAGGGGGCACATTCTGTTGTCTCGATTCTGCAGTTATTTTGACATAATAAACCCCCTCTTCATAATCTGATATATTGTTTGACAGTAAGATGTTATTCAAGCCAAATACCCAGGAGCTCATTGAATCTATGTCTCTGAATCTCTTTTCTGTTATCACATTACCCACCTGTGATGTAGCTACATATTCCCTTTTAATAGGATTTGCCCTCAGGGTTCTCTTGATCTTGAGCCCGCTTACAAACTCGTCGGGCCATATCTTCCATACCCTGAACAGGTCCACATAGAAGATCACCTCTTTGGAAATTCCCTGTTGTAGGGAATCTAAAAATCTCTGTTCTGGCCTAAGCAGTGAGTTGGCAAAGAGCCTGTTCTCGTGAATGGATACAGTTACCGGATCTAACTCGGCTCCATAAACCGTGTTTGCCCCGATAGCGAGGCAAAAAAGCAGCAAAAGAATCACCCTATCAAGTAATTGTCTTGTATATCTGGCCATGGGCAAGGGCCTGCACAAGGGTGTCCTTTGCACCTTAATCTGATTTAAACAGGTGACCTTAAAAAAATACCCCTTTGAAAGCCTCATGGAATAATCTTACCCTTTCAATCTTGCCCAATAAAAGAGAGTGTATAAAATACATTTTATTGTTGCCCTGAAAAAGATTTATTAGCCTAAGCAACCTTAAATTGCCGATAGGAGTAAGAGGGTGTGCCGAAAAGGCTTTATTGCCACACCTTTTTACGAGACCTCTGGACCTTCACAGATAATGCCAAACTAATCACCTCTTGGTGACTGAATGACCTATGGCCCTTTTTAATAAACCCTGTGGCAGTATAAAGGCTTTCAGGCATGCC
>CALEDV010000051.1 GCA_937949555.1 uncultured bacterium
ATAAGGATAAGTCTCTTTCCTTCAGAAGCTCTGTTTTGACAGTTCTAATGCTCCTTACGCTACAGCAGTAAAACTCACCCTTGGGGTTCAAACAACTACTGCTGTTTAACGCTTCAGTCGCAAAGAACCGTTGCCAAAACATCGCTATTCACTTCAGAGACCCATCCTTATGGCTGGATTTGGGTTATTATTAACACCAGCTCAGATCTTCTTAGCATGACAAAGCCTGTTCAATAGAGGTCTTTAGCTCCTTAAACTTAAAAGGCTTTGTAATGATTCCAACAAACCCATAATTCTTATAGGATTCAACGGAGTCGCTTATATTGTAACCGCTTGACATTAGAGCCTTCACTTTGGGGTCCACTTCAAGGAGTTTTGTGATAGCATCTATGCCACCCATGCCTCCAGGTATAGTCATATCCATAATGACCAGATCAAAACCCCTATTTTCGGCCATCGCATCCCTGTAAGCATCAATTGCCTCATTGCCATTATTTACAGCAACAGTATCATAGCCAAGAATATTTAGCATCTCCTCAACCACCTCTATTACCATTTGATCATCGTCCATAATCAGTATCCTACCTTGAGATCGTTCATTAGCCTGTTCTTTGGGCTCCTCATTGGTAGCTTGCGAAACTTCACCTTTAGTCTCCTCCACAGGCAGTAAAACAGAAAACACAGCCCCTCCTTCTGGATGGTTATCTGCTATTACATGACCTCCATGTTTTTTCACAATAGAGGCTACAATACACAACCCAAGACCTGAGCCCTGTTGTTTTGTAGTAAAGAATGGCTCAAAAAGTCTCTCCTTTGTCCTTTCATCAAGGCCACTGCCAGAATCCCTAAAGGATATATTAATAAATTTGCCCCCTTTCAAAGGCTCTAATGCCATGCTTACATATAGGACTCCACCCTTACTCATTGCCTCTACAGCATTTAAGGTGAGGTTCTGAAAGACTTGGCTCATCTGTCCTTCGTCAATATTTGTAAAGGGCAAATCCGGTTCAATAGAAAACTCCACCTTAACATTTTTACCAGTAAGGGTGAAATTTACCGTATCAATTAATAGGTCCTTAATTGATGAAGTCTTTAAAATAGGTGCGCCTCCCTTTGAAAAGGTCAGCAACTGTCTAGCAAGCCCCTGAGCCCTTTGGGCTGCCCTTTCTGCCCTTCGCAGCCTTTCATAGGCATTGTTATTGGTTTCTTTGAGCGACTGCATAGCAATAGTTATGTTGCCCAATATCGCAGTTAGTACATTGTTGAAGTCATGGGCAATACCGCCCGCAAGAACACTGAGATACTCAATCCTCTGATGCCTTATTACCTCTTCCTGTAGCTTCTTGTTCTCAGTTATATCAATGAAGCTTTCAATAAAGATGTTCCTTCCTTTAAACCTTCCCTTTCTTACGCTCTTTAGGACAATTAGTTGTTCTCCAGAGGCCGTTCTTAGGATTCTCTCTGCCTTGTCAATATCTGTATTAATAATCTTTGCAGGACACTCATAATCAAGATGTGGGCAAAAAAAACTGCAACACCTATTGCCCACTATTTCTGCATGTGTCAAGCCAATCAACTTGGCGCCAGTGGGATTGACATCTAAGATCTCAAGGGAATCTGCATCAATTATAGCTACCCCAGCTGGAATAGAGTTGAATAGTGCCTCAATCTCCTCGTAGGAGCTCTTGAGATCCCGATTGGTATTTCTTAGATTTTCAAGTATCTGAGCAAAGGCTTCAGCCACTATGCCAATCGGGTCAAGCTCTATGACTGTCTTATCATCAACCTCATCGCAAATCAGCGGCATAGTACCCATTACCTCAAGCAACTGGTTAGTCTTTTGCCTAATATAGGCAAGAGCACTTCGATAGTCAGCCCTTAGCTTCTCATAATCGGGATGATTCATATCAATGATAGATTCCATAATTTCAACGATTGATTACACTTGACGGAGATTTGATGATTACTCTGTAATAGCCCTCCTCAGACTTCTCTACGGCACAGGCATAACCCATACTTTTTGTCGCATTTGGGATTGTAGTAACAGCATCTCTGTTGTCTGTTAAAATGTGAATCTCTATCTCTCCTCTTTTTAGCTCCAATTTATTATTATTGATCTCCTTAAGACTTACCAGGAGCGTAGAGGGACATATCTGACCCCGGATATCAATTTGCTTTATCTTGCTCATATCGCCTTTCATCTAAACACAAATCTAAGGAGTAGTCTGCTTCCAACCCAAACGCCGGGCAACAATCCAGCAACAAATAGTATGCTCTGAAGTGCAAATATAGGCAATCCTCCAAAAATGTGCCAAACATTGCAAGCAGGCGTAAGCCTTGATGCAAGTCCTACAATACAGCCTCCAATGAGGGCAGAAACATACTGCCTCAGAGGCTGCTTGTAATAAACCCTAAACTCTTTGAGGCTAAGGGCAGAGAGAAAACTGCCTGTTATGATACCAATAATTATAGGCGCCTGTATAGCGGTAATTGCATCAAAGGCAGGCATGGGCCCTCCAGACAAAACAACGCCTGTAAGGGGATGTTCATATCTCAAAGAAACAACCTTGAAAAAGGCAAGGTTGTCGAAATGCTCTGGAATAAGGTTTTGCTCAATAAAACCAGCAATCTTTGCATAGGTAGTGGTAATGCCAAGGGGCATGCCTACAAACAGATAGGAAATCAACCCAACCACAGCAAGCAATAGGGCAGTTTTATAGGGTGCTATATACCCCTCTGGGCCCTGCGACTCTCTAAATATGCCTTTTTTGTGTAACCTATACAATATTAATAAGCAAGGTATTACCGTAATCAAAGCAACTATCCATGGTTGTAATTCCAATAATTCAGGGAGGGTAATCCTGCCCTTAAATAGGGTGGTTTCCCTTATAAACCCTGACCATAAAGGGTGTATTTCTGCATAAAGTGCCGAACCCAGAATAATACCAGAGAATGCGGTCAGACCTATTATACTGCCTGCACCCATTTTGTAAAGCACTCCTACAACACACCCACCTGCCAGAGACATCCCTATACCAAACAAAAAACCACCAATAAGGTTTGCCAGCGAGGGAGAACCTAACATCGGAAAAGGAAAGATTGGCAAAAGTCCCACAACTCTTGCAGACTCAAAAAGCACCATACTCAGGGTAAGCAGAACCAGCAAGGGAACCAGCTTATGAAAACTTCTAAAAAT
This sequence comes from uncultured bacterium, assembly GCA_937949555.1. Taxonomy (GTDB): domain Bacteria; phylum Nitrospirota; class Thermodesulfovibrionia; order Thermodesulfovibrionales; family Dissulfurispiraceae; genus DUZI01. The sequence goes on from CALEDV010000051.1 coordinate 3,197, forward strand.
AAAAACATCCCTGAACATGCCTGCGACACAAAAATCAGAGCGATGCATCAAAAAACCTGTTGCTATTCCGAGGACAAGTCCAGTCGGAATGATTATAAAGTAAGGGTGAATTGCCATAAACATCCTATATTAACAGGTATAGCCTGTTTTTAGCACAGTCTTAAATTCCCAACTCTTTAGGCACTATAGACACAGGGGTTATCCCTTTCTAATCCTCTTTGTAATCAAGGCCTTAATAATATTACCCAAAATTGCTGATAGAAACCTGTAGGAGTAAGAGGGCATGCCTGAAAGCCTTTATACTGCCACAGGGTTTATTAAAAAGGGCCATAACTCATTCAGTCACCAAGGGGTGATTAGTTTGGCATTATCTGTGAAGGTCCAGAGGTCTCGTAAA
>CALEDV010000052.1 GCA_937949555.1 uncultured bacterium
GGATTAGCTATATCAATATTTCAGATTATATTTCAAGACCTGACCCCAGCCTTCTCTTGCGCCCTGGGCGTTTATATCAATATGGTTTTGGGTATTGAGAAGCCATTGAATTCTGAGGCATAGGAGATTGTATAGGCGCCGCTGCTTAGTATTAAAACCCTGTTGCCCACTTCGGGTTCCGGGATCTCTACATCCTTATCAATCACATCAAAACTGTCGCAACTGGGTCCTGCAATAATCCATTTAGTCGGGGCGCTCCTACTGCCCACTACATATTTATACTTAATGCCACCAACGCTTTCCATAAGTCCATTAAAAACCCCTACATCTATATAAAGCCAGTTCTCATCACCCCTTGTTGCCTTTCCTATAACGGTAGCGACAAATACGCCTGCATCTCCAACTACTGCCCTTCCTGGCTCAATAAAAATGTCAATTCCCTCTGGAAATTTTTGTTTTAGAGACCTCGATATCCGCTTCTCTATGCCCTTTATCTCTATAACATCCTTTGTGTAACGGATAGGATAACCGCCTCCGAGATTTAACAGTCGCAACTTAAGCCCCCTTTCGCTGCATATATCCCAGAGTTCCCTAGCCTTTTCTATAGCGCCGTGCCAGTTGTAGGCATTGTTGCACTGTGAACCCACATGAAAGGTTATTCCCGATGGATCAAGTCCCTTTTCCTTAGCATACAAAAGCAGTTCTGCCGCCTCATCTATCTCAACTCCAAACTTCTTGCTAAGCGGCCATTCGCTACCCTCATTATTTACAGTTAGCCTTATGTAAACTGAACAGCCTGGCACATAGCGGGAAAGTTTATCCACCTCAGCCCTTGAGTCAAAGGCATAGTATCGCACACCATAGTCTCTTGCCTCTGAAAGAAATCTAAAGGTTTTCACTGGATTGCTTGTTATGATTCGCTCGGCAGGCACATTGAGGTTTTTAAGAATTGCTAATTCCCCCTCAGAGGCGATCTCAAAACCCACATCCATACCTGCTATTAATCTAAGTATTTCGATATCAGGGTTTGCCTTGACCGCATAAAATACCCTTGCGCCTCCAATCCCCCTGCCAATGAGCCTTATCTTTTCTTTCACTATGTCTTTATCAACAAGCAAATAAGGGGGCGGCATATCATTGAGCGCTATATAATAAAGAACCTTTTCCCAGGTGCTCTTAGCGACAAAGTCAGGTGTCTTTTCCATTTATAGGAACCTCTTTTTCTGTAGTTTGTCTAATATTATTTCGCTTATATCTTCAGGACTTAAGATGTCGCCTTTAGAGGTATAACATCTCACAAAGGTGACATCCTTGGAGCTTGCTGCTATTTCTTTGTATTGTCTAATTACCTTTGCTTGATAGGCTGTGTCTTTTTCGTGAATATCATAACAATCCCTTAATAAATAATCCCTGTCGGTTCCATGCCTTTTCTTGTTTAGGTTAGCAAGGATAAAATTGGTAGGCACATCAAGGTATATATATAAATCTGGTTTGATTATCCTGTTATGCCTGAATTCTAAATTGTAAAGCCAACTGGCAAATCTTTCCCTATCTGAGGCCTTTGCTATTTTTGCCCCCTGATAGGCAAGATTTGAAAGGTAGTACCTGTCGGATATTACAAGCATCTCTGAGGCAACCCATTTTCTTATATGCCTGTCAGCATCCTTTCTATCACAGGCATATAATAGTGAAGCAAGATAGGGATTGACAGCCTGGGCTTTTCCAAAGGCGCCGTTAAGATACAAGGAGATCAATGCTCCATAGGGCTTATGATTGTAACGGGGAAAGTGAATAAATTTATGTCTTACAGGGATCTTTTTAAGGTGTTTGCACAGGCGGCCTATTTGTGTGCTTTTGCCGCATCCATCAGGTCCTTCAATGACAATAAAGCCTCCTCTGCTGTTCATATTGGAGTTATGTCATATCCTCTCTGAGTCTCATCAGTATCTGGACAACTTTTATTGCCTCATCAATTGTACGAGAGCCTAAACCGCATGAGGGGGTAAGCAGGCTCCTTGTGCTTATTAATTCTTTGTCTATTGTCTTAGACAGGTTCATGATGTTGCTATGGAGACGATGAAAGACATCATCGTAGGTTGCCTTAAGTAGAGAATCAGAGGTAGGCACTATACCCCAGGCAAGGCCTCCCCCTTGAAGCAAAAATTCTTTTATGTCTGAGGCATATAGATTAAAGGTCTCAAAATAGTCAAAACTGTCAAAACTCAACATATCCACATTGCTTGCTATAACCGCCTTCCAGTCTGCCTTGCCACAGCAGTGAATACAAGATATTGCCCCTGCTTCCCTGATTACTCCTGTAATCTCTCTCAACAATCTTACAACTTCATTTCCATCGACGCCCATGAAGGCGGTGCTGCCTATAGCAGTGAATACTGGTTCATCTATAAATATAAGCACATTGCCCGTAATCTGCTTTAACAGGTCAATCTGCCAAAGCGTCTTTGCCTTTAATGTCATCAGGGCTATCTCTCTGAGTTCTTCATCAAAATAGATATATTTCCCTGAACCATCCCTCAAGGAGAGCGTAAAGGTTAGAGGTCCTGTAATATGTCCCTTGATAGCAAGAGGAGAGCTCGCCTTTAATTTTTTTAAAAAACAATGTAACCCTGCTGCAAATTCAGAGGATATAGCTATTCTAGCGCCTTCGGTGCAGCCCTCATAAAATCTTTCCAGTTCATCGCTCTGGTCCCTTATTACAGAGACTGTCTCCCTTTCATTGTCCAGTCTGAGAAAAGGCATTCCCTCTGAGAATTGCGCAACCATGGACTCTTTAAAGGACATCCTCGGCAGTTGGGGCCAAAAGGGTATGTCAAAACACCTCAGAACAAACTCCAATGCCTCTTCAGGGTCTCTATGAGGGAGACTTCCTATGCCAGTAGTAGTAAAGGGGGTAAAAAACACAGTCTATTTCCTTCTCTGTGCCCTGGTTTGTTTGCGAAGCTTCTTGTGTTTATGCTTACGCATCTTCTTTTTACGCCATTTTACAACGCTTCCCACATCATCACCTCCCTTATTATTGTAGAAGCATAGATTAAGTTGAACTACGACAGCAGGCTAAGCTTTATTATGTCCTGCCTCTATGCCCTTTGCAGCCTCCATAAATGCCTCTAACTGAAGTTGAGTCACCTGAGATTCTGTGCCATCATAGGGCACACTTATGCAGGGAATGCCGTAACTGCGGGATATAGATTTCAATACCGCTGTTACAATAGTGCCAGGCATACATCCAAAGGGCATGGCATTGATAATGCCGGTGGCGCCACGCTCTATTAAGTCGATAGCCTTGCCTACACTGAGTATGGTCTCTCCCTCAAAGGAGTCGTGTATAAAGGGAGATGCCTTCTTTAGTACCTCTGCTGTCTCGGGCTCCCTCAGGGTCTTCAGGGCACCTTCAAAGATATGGGCATACCTGTGATGGGTTTTGTTCTGCACATATCTCGTTAAAAAGAGGTTCATAATAGCAGAATAGTCTTTTTTTATCAACGCACGACGGAAAGAAATATGATTTACATAAAGAATCCACTCCTCCACAGGAGCAAGCCATGCCTCTCCGCCCAGAGCCTCAATCTTGTTGATGAGGTCTTCGTTGGAAAAGCGATGGGAACGGACATATATTTCGCCAATTATGCCAATTAAGGGTTTCTTATCCTCAATACGGCTGATGTTTTTAAACCTATCCCTTATTTCTTTCAGCAGTGGCTTGAGGTCAGTTTTTGGTTTCACCAGTTCGCTGTAAAGCCTCTGGTGATAATGTCTATAGAGGCTTTCTGATTCCCCTGCATTGATTTCGTAAGGCCTTGTCTCGTGTAGGCATTTCAGGAGCAGTTCGTTTGCCACAATACCCTGCCATGCAAGTTTTGAGAAATCACTGCCCACAATACCAAGTTCTCTGTAAAGCCCTTCATCTTGTGTGGGTGCAAAGACTGGCACATTGGCAAAACCTATTTGCTCAAGGACAAGTCTCTGTGCGTGATTGTATTGTCCGAATCTGCACGGACCAGTGCCTGAGGGCATGAAAAAGGCTGATGTGTCTGGATCAAAGTCAGGAGAAAAAACCCTTTTGAGCATATCCCCTGTGGTTACAATAAAGGGGTAACACTCCTTGCCAGACACATATCTCTTGCCTATCTCAACAGACTCTCTGTCAGAGGCTGGCAGCACCTCTGCATCGGTCCCGCAGGCAACAAAGGCTGCCTTCAGGGCAATTGCATGGTCTGTCATGTTTGGTATATAAACCTTCCGCTTAAAGGTTGGACCCTTCTTTATAATCTCTGGTTTCTTCAGGGTTGCCTTTGGCTGAGAAAAGGCAATGTTGCTCCTGCCGCTGTTTTTCTGCTGCTCTATGCTGTCAAGGAATGCCTCACATCGAGTTATTGACCCTGCGTCGGCGCTGTGCTCATCAATCTCTATCTGTAGGTATGTCTTTTGTCCCATCTCTTTACGAAGGTATTTGAGTATGAATGAGTCAGGGCCACAGGAGAAATTGCCTATATAAATGGCATTTAGATTTGGAATATCTCGAATGACCCTTGCTGCCTTGAGAAATCTCTGCCCCGAACGCCAATACATATTAGGCCAGTCTGCACTTATAGAGACATCCTCAAGGGGAAGCATGTCCATAGGAAAGGTTAAGACATCCCTCTGAGAAAGCTTCTTTGGTATCTCCAGATTTACCCCAGAGTCAAAGGCATTGTAGGCCCTTCCAACAATTACAATAGCCTCTCTCCCCTGTTTGATATCCTTAAAAAGCTCAGACCCTCTACGCCTAAGCCAATCATCAAAGTCTGCCTGTTTCTTCTGCGCTATAGTTAGGGCATTGCGAATCTCTGACCTTTTAATCCCAAGGCGCTTAAAGGCAATATAGAGTTCCTCTTCAATGAACCTCCAACCCCGTGAGTAGTCAATAACGGGAGTAATTGCACTAATCCCCTTTAGGGCAAGCCTTGTGATATAGGGTATGGTTTGGGTGTAGGGACAGGCAACTGATCGCCCATATTCATAACCGCCCTGTGCCAGGTTTGTGATGCTCGGCGAAAAAACTGCCTCAATGTCTTGATCTATAAGCCACTTCACATGGCCATGGGCGACCTTCACTGGGAAACAGGCCTCAGAGAGGACATTCTCCACCCCCAAGGTGACAATCTGTTTGTTTGTCTTTGGAGATACTAGGGTATCAAAGCCAAGCTCCCACAAAAGGGTGCTCCAGAAGGGCAGATAGTCGTGGAAATAAAATATGTAGGGCAACCCAATTTTTATGCCTCTGCCATTGCCGCTACGGGCAATATAATCCTGATGGCTCTGCCATAACCTCTCCTCTCGCTCTTGAAAGAGGTTTTCTGTAGCCTTGTATTGTGTCTTGCGAACATCATATTTTTCACATCTTCCGCCATAATACAAATACCCTTCGTCGCCCTTTACTTTGACCCTGTTTATTTCACAGACATTTGGACAGCCCTTACATTCAAAGGAGTCTATATCATATCCTCTCTGAGATATATCAAAGCCCTTGAATTGGCTTGCCTGCATCTTATCTTGCATGTAGTCCTTTGCTATCAGAGCCATTCCAATGGCGCCTGTCACATCATGATTGGGCGGCACTGTTATCTCCCTGTCTAAATACTTTTCAAAGGCTGCAACTACAGCCTTATTGAAGGCAACGCCGCCTTGAAAGAATATGTTCTCCCCAATAGCCTTTCCAGTTACCACCCTGTTTATATAGTTTTGAACAATAGAGTAGGCAAGTCCTGCAAGGAGATCCCGCTTAGGCATGCCCTTTTGCAGGTTTGATACCAGAGAGTTTTCCATAAACACCGTGCATCGCTCGCCAAGTCTGCAGGGAGCAGAGGAACTGAACGCCCTTTCTGCGAACTCCTCTTTGATGTCTATATCAAGCTTTTCAGCCTGCTCCTCAAGAAAGGAACCTGTCCCTGCAGCGCAGGCCTTGTTCATCTCAAAATCCACTATCACCCCGTTTCTTATGCTTATGTACTTAGAATCCTGCCCGCCTATCTCAAAGATGGTATCCACCTTTGGATTAATGAATATGGCTGCTGTAGCCTGTGCGGTAATCTCGTTCTTGACAACATCGGCCCCTACATAATCGGCTACCATGTATCTTCCTGAGCCTGTAGTGCCTACACCTGCTATCTCTACGGCGTTGCCGATCTCCTCAAAGATCTCCCTTAGTCCCTGATTAACGGCATCTATAGGTCTCCCTGCGGTCATTAAATAACGTTTTGCGAGGAGCGTGCCCCTGTCATCGAGAACAGCCAGATTTGTGCTTATGGACCCAATGTCAATGCCAAGATATGCCCTTATGGGTTTTGGAGGGCATTCACGAAGAGGGCTAAAGGAGTTGCCGTTTCTGTGCCTTTGCAGAAAGGAATCCCCTTCTCTTAGGAGCGGGTTGTAGCCTATCCCTCTGTCCGCAGAAAGCAATGTCTTTTCAAATGCCTCCAGATCCTCGAGGGTAAAGTTGTTGATCTTGCCTTCTTCAGCGTCTTTTAGGGCAGCCCCAAGGGCACCCATAAGGGCATAGTTTTCAGGAACAAAGATGTCCTCTATGCCGAGGGTTTCTTTAAAAGCCCTGAGCATTCCCTTGTTTGCCGCCACGCCTCCCTGGAAAGAAACAGGAGGTGCTATGTCAAGCCCTTTAGCAATGGAACCCTTGTAGTTCCTTGCAACAGCGAAGCATAGACCAGCTACTATGTCCTCCACAGGTGTGGCTATCTGCTGGAGATGGATCATGTCTGACTTTGCAAACACACTGCATCGTCCTGCTATCTTTGATGGCCTCTTTGAAAGCACTGCCATTTCGCTAAATTCCTCAATGCTCATTCGAAGCCTTTCAGCCTGTTGCTCCAAAAAGGAGCCTGTCCCTGCAGCGCACACCGAATTGAGGGCAAAGTCTTTTATCCCCTTTCTATCAAGGATTATTAATTTTGAATCCTCTCCGCCAAGTTCTATTATTGTTTTGACCTCGGGATAAAGGGTTCTGACTGAATAGGACTGTGAGACCAATTCATTCACAGGCTTGATGCGGAGCATTGAGCTTAACAGCCTACTGCCTGAGCCAGTCATTGATAAAGAGCAATCAGGATAATTGCCCTTTAGCTGCCTTAATAACTCTATGGCTATCTTTGCAGGATTACCGTGATGTCTTGTGTAACTGCCTTGAATCTTTTTAAGTCCAGCATCTAAAACTACAGTCTTTACAGAAACAGAACCAATATCAATGCCTATAAAATGCATATCCTGTTATTTATGCAAAAGAGCTATCTATCCTACATCCTAAGACCGTGAGGTTAATTACAACATCGCCTCAAACTGCCAGGAATATTGATGTTATTTCTTCTGCGCCTCCTTGGTAATGTCCTCAGCCCAACTCATTGCGGCTGATACCGTAGGGAACCCTACGGTGCTTGTAAGCAGTAAAAGGGCATGGAATATCTCCTCAGGCTTTGCCCCAGCCTCCAGAGCCCTTCTTGTATGGGAATGAACGGCTCCTTCAGACCTGATTGATGCTGCTGCAGCCAATTGTATTAAGTGGGCTGTCTTGCCATCAAGAGGACCTGAGGACTTAACAGCCTTGCCCAGATTCTCTAGGGCAGTAAAATACTTTGGAAATCGCTTTTTGAAACTCTGATGAAGCGCCGGCACCTTTGCCATCTTTACCCTCCTTATGGATCGATTTTAATATATCTATTGTAGCAGAAAATACAGCTTTGCTGAATCGTAGACAAAGGGGGCAGATTAATGCTTAAATGCCCTCTGGCCAGTAAAGACCATTGTTGCCCCAACCTCATTGCACGCCTCTATTACCTCAAAGTCTCTTTCAGAACCTCCTGGCTGAACGATGGATTTTACGCCCTCTTTGAGTCCCACATCTACGCCATCTCTAAAGGGGAAAAAGGCATCTGATACCATAGTTGCGCCAATTAATCCACCCCTTGCCTTTCTGGTAAGGTCGTCAATCTCAAGTAAATCCTCCCTGTCTCGCTTGCCCTGATTTACCTCAAGCTCAAAGTTCTTATAAGGTATGCCGTATTTGAGATAGCATAGGGCGTCAGCGTATTTAGTGTAAGCCTTATAGACAGCTATCTCGGCAACGCCTACCCGGTCTTGCTCTCCGGTCCCTATGCCAACAGTAACCCCATCTTTAACATATATCACGGAGTTTGAGGTGATGCCCTGCTCTACCTTCCAACCAAAGAGCATGTCCTCAAGCTCCCTGTCGGTGGGTCTTCTTGATATGGCATACTCTCTACCCTTATAAGTAGTCTTTGCCTCAAGGAAGTCCTCTTTGTGGAGTATCCTGTTTAGGGGCGACTGCTGCACTATCAATCCCCCATCTATGAGGGATTTAAAGTCCACAAATCTCAGAGCTTGAAACCTTGCTAAGGACTCTATTTGAGGCATTCTGATAATCCTTAGGTTTTTTCGCCTTGCGATGATCTCTATTACGCCTTCTTCGTAATCAGGCGCTGCCACTACCTCGAGATAATTCTCAGCTACCCTTTTTGCGGTCTCTATGTTCATTGCCCTATTAATAACAAGACACCCCCCAAAGGCAGCTATTCTGTCGGCACTATTTGCCCTTTCGTAGGCAGATTCAATGGTTTCAGCCCTGGCAACACCACAGGGATTGTTGTGTTTCATAATAGCGGCAGTAGGCTTGTCCATCAGATACCTCAGTATGTTTAGGGCGTTATCGATATCTGTCAGGTTGGTCTTGCCTGGGTGTTTGCCTGCCTGTATCATCTCTTGTTCTGTTATGGCAGAGACAAGCCCATTGCCTGGGTTAATAAACTCGCACCCTCCAAGGACAAGATTTCCCATTACCAGTTCATAGAGGGCTGCCTCTTGATCAGGATTTTCGCCGTATCTAAGTCCCTTCTCAATGAGCTCGCCGGTCCTTTCATCGGGAATCTTCCATGCCCTCTTTCTGTAAGTCAAGGTGTTGTTTCCGAAAGAGATGGTCATCTGCTCAGGAAAATGGTCATCCATTATAGTCCTATACATTTTTTTGAGATCGCCCATTTAATACCCCCAATAATAATTTTTATTGTGTCTCTTCGCCCCGCAGGGCAATGGTTACTGCATTAATAACACTTTCTGTCTCAGAGTCTCCGATAGTCCTAGCGTCCAGGATTAGTCCATCGTCTTTTATTCGGGCTATAACAGGAATGTGTCCGCCTCGTAGTCTCTGTTCAAGGGTGTTTATGGATATCCTCTTTGGCTTTATCTCTGTGACAATGGTTTTAAAGGTAATCTCTGGTAGGGAGCCTCCTCCTGCCTGTGATTGGTCCTCCACAATATTTACCTCTGCTATTGATAGGTCAATGCAATTTGCTATGCCTTCTACGATCCTTTGTGCCCTGAGCCTTATCTCCTCTAAGGGCTGCAGTATCATCTTCAGTGTAGGTATCTGCTCTACTGCCTTTTCAAGGTCAAGGTATTGCAGCAAAACAGCCTCAAAGGCAGCGAGGGTCATTTTATCTACCCTAACAGCACGCATGAGTGGGTTCTTTGCTATCCTTTGGATAATTGCCTCACTACCAACAATCACCCCACCCTGAGGTCCCCCAAGCAATTTATCGCCACTAAAGGTGACAATATCGCAGCCCGATTGGACAGTCTCTTGCACCGTTGGTTCAATATGAATACCGCAGGGCTTCAAGTCTATAAGGCAGCCGCTCCCTAAATCGTACATAACTGGTATGCCTCGCTCCTTGCCAAGCCTCACCAAGTCTTCTATCTCCACGAGTTTTGTAAAACCTAAGGTTCTGAAGTTAGATTGATGAACCTTTAAAAAAAGGGCAGTGTCTTCATTTATTGCCCTTTCATAATCATGCAAATGGGTTTTGTTTGTGGTCCCCACCTCTTTGAGTATTGCACCGCTTTCAGCCATCACATCAGGAACCCTGAAGGAACCTCCTATCTCTACAAGCTCTCCTCTGGAAACGATCACTTCCTTGCCCTTTGCCATTTCCCTGAGGCATACAAAGACTGCGGCAGCATTATTATTGACTATTAAGGCATCTTCTGCTCCGGTTATCTCTTTTAAGAGCCTCTGGGCATGGCTGTGTCGTTTGCCTCTCTTGCCCACAGCAAGGTCGTATTCAAGGGTAGAGTATCCGCCAGCCACAGCCTTTACATGCTCCAATATGTACTCTGGAAGCGCTGAACGGCCAAGATTGGTATGAATAACAATGCCTGTAGCATTAATAACTGGTCTTAGGCTGAAGGCCATAAAAGATTTTATTTGTTGTTGGATGCTGTCACAGATAGAGTCCATTGCCTTGGGTGTAACCCTGCCTGCCAAAAGGGATGTTCTTATTGAGTCTATTGTCTCCCGCACTGCCCTTAACACCACCGAACGGGGGTAGCATTGAAGCCATTGTATGCCCCTTTGTGATTTGAGCACAGCATCAACGGAAGGCAGCGAAGAGAGGGTGTTTGTTTCTTTTTGCTTCAAGGGTTTTCTCCTCAGCAATTATATTATTTCAGGGTACAGATTGTCTATTTCGCCACTTCTGTCAATAATAATGGACACCTTCTGATTATGTAAATATCATAACCCTTTTGTTGCCGACACTATATATATTTTCATAACACTATCACTTTGAAAAAAAATATAAAGATAAAGTATCCTTAACCTCTTGTTTTATTAATCAAGGAATCAACCTGGAGGTATAAAGAATGTTTGAATTTAATAGGATTAAGAGGCTGCCGCCCTATGTATTTGCCATTGTGAATTCTCTGAAAATGGAGCGCAGGAGGGCTGGTGATGATATTATTGATTTAGGAATGGGCAATCCTGACCTGCCTACTCCAAAGCACATAGTAGAGAAGCTCTGCGAGGCCTCTCAAAACCCAAAGAACCACCGTTACTCAGCATCAAAGGGTATTACTCAGCTTAGATGCGCCATTTCGGAGTGGTACAAGCGCAGGTACGATGTAGATATTGACCCTGAGTCAGAGGCCGTTGTATCAATCGGCTCGAAGGAGGGGCTTTCTCATCTGCTGCTTGCCACAATCCAGCCTGGCGATATAGCCATCACCCCTACCCCTGCCTATCCTATACACCCTTATGGCGTCATAATAGCTGGGGGTGAGGTTATAAATGTGCCCATTGGGCCAAATGTGGATTTCTTTGCAGAGCTTGAAAGGACATTGAAAAAGACATGGCCACAGCCAAAGATGCTTATTTTAAACTTCCCCCATAATCCTACGACTATCTGTGTTGACGGGCTTGACTTTTTCACAAGGATAATAGATTTTGCAAGGGAGAACAATGTTATAGTAGTCCATGACTTTGCCTATGCCGATCTGGTCTTTGATGGATATAAACCGCCGAGCATATTGCAGGTGCCAGGCGCAAAGGATGTAGCAGTGGAATTCTTCTCTCTCACTAAGAGTTATTCTATGGCAGGTTGGAGAGTGGGTTTCTGTTGTGGCAACAAGGAGATAGTGGGCGCATTAATAAAGATAAAGAGCTACCTCGATTATGGTATGTTTCAGCCTATACAGATTGCAAGCATAGTTGCCCTCAGGGGCCCACAAGAGTGTGTAGGTGAGATCAAAAATACCTATGAGTCAAGAAGAAATGTGCTCATAAAGGGCTTGAAAAACGCTGGCTGGGATGTGCCTCCTCCTCGGGCTACCATGTTTGTTTGGGCAGAGATTCCAGAACAGTTTAAAAAAATGGGGTCCCTTGAGTTCTGTAAATATCTAATAACTGAAGGCAAGGTCGCTGTGTCGCCGGGCATAGGTTTTGGAGAGGGAGGCGATGAGTTTGTTCGTTTTGCCTTAGTTGAAAATGAACACAGGATTAAGCAAGCCTGTCATGGCATCAAGAGGGCTTTGAACAAATAAAAAAATAATAGGATTATTTGAAAATTGCCTATAATACAGTTATATTGTAAAAAAAATACGATGATACGGGGGTACAGAAATGCCTCAAAACAGAATGCAAAATATTCAAGATGTCTTTCTAAATCAGCTCCGTAAGGAAAGAACCCCGGTAGTAATTTACCTCACAAATGGTGTCAGGCTCAAGGGTGTAGTGAGAGGGTTTGATAATTTTGTAGTGCTTCTTAAGGAATCTACGGAGCAACTAATATATAAACATGCCATATCAACCATAATGCCCGAGAGGGTAGTTGAAATAAGGTTTGAGGAATCCGAGTAGGAACAACAAAATAGGAACAACAAAAGGAGGGTTTAATAGATGCTTCAGGCAATGCGCAAACATGCCAGATATTTTTATTTTTTGTTTGTCCTTGTGATTATTTCCTTTATATTTTGGGGTGTGGGCACCCATGATGACAAGTCGGTAATGATAATTGCAGAGGTCAATGGATATAAAGTTACTGCTGATGAGTACTGGCGTGCCTATGAAAACACGAGAGAAACATACCGTCAGGCATTAAAAGAACAATTCAGCGAGGAGTTAGAAAAGGGGTTAAACCTTAAAGAGATGGTTCTAAACAGTCTGATTGATCAAAAGGCGATGCTTGTGCTTGCCGATGAGATGGGGGTTTCCATAGAGGACCGTGAATTACAGCAGGCAATCACTACGGACCCGAGGTTCCTTAGGGATGGCGTCTTTAGGAAGGACATATATTTTAGAACCTTAGAGCTAAACCGCATAAAACCTGAGCACTTTGAGAACTCTCTACGTCAACAACTTTTGCTCATGAAATTGAGCCGGTTGATTGAGGCCTCAGTAGGCAATGTCAATGAGTCAGGGCAGGGAGACAACAGGGCAATTGATTCAAACATAAAGGCAATGGCAGTGAAATCCTTCTTGGAGCAGGCAAAGCAGAGGATGAAGATAAAAATAGACAGGAAGCTTATAACTTAAACATTACAACTATGAGTTTTGGCAAGGAACTAAAGAGGTTGATGGATATATGGAGAGGCTTTCAGGGGGCTCGGGTCTTGCTTACTGCAAACAATTTAGGGCTCTTTGAACATCTTAGCCTGCCTGTGGACACAGCGCTCATAATTGCAAGTAGGTAAGTTTTGTCAAATAATGGTCCTCTAAGACATTTAGATTTTCTCCTTACCCCTGAAAGCGAGGCAGCAGAGGGAAGGGAATACTTTGACTTTGGTTTAACCGATGGTCCAATTAAATAGGGTCTTTGATGTCCTCACTGCGCCCAAGGCGCTGTTGTCAAAGGTGTGAGAGATGCTGGATAGGAAGTGATATCAATTTTATTCGATAGAAGTAATTATAAGGGATTATATGCGCATACTGTTTCTTACCCATCCCTACCCTAATTATGTGCCCGATTTGCTTTTACATGGACTCAGGAAGCTCCTTGGCAACAGGGTGGTTGACTATCCCCGCAAGGATTGCCTCTATGAGGGATTTCTCGGTACAGGCATAGCCGATGAGAGCCAACTATTGAGGGGTTGGTTTCCCAAAGATGCAGATGTGGATAGGCAAGACATTGTCTTGAAGGTAAGCAGGGGGTACTTCAAATATATCATTGCTGACCTTAGGGCAATTCATAGATTCTGTCCCTTAGAAGATGCAGATAGGCTCAACTCAACCCTTGTATTGATTGACGGCGAAGACACCCCCCAAAGGATCCCCTATGGTAAATATATAATATGCCGAAGGGAGACCGATGGTTCGGACTTTAGCATACCCCTGCCTATGGCTCTGCCAGAGGAGGTCTTTGAGATAATTTCAGGTTTTGACGCAAATCAGAAGCTGTATTCCATAGGTTTTCTGGGCAGCTTTAGTGGACTGTGCGATGAACGTAGCATCATAATAGAAGCCCTTGCCAAGAGATATGAAGATGCGAAGCTTGCCGCAACTGCCGTGCCTTCTGCAGAGAAATCAATGCCCGAAGGCAGGCTTGGCAGGAGGGATTATTATGCTGTCCTACAGAGTTGCAGGATTGTGCTTAACTTGAGAGGTGCAGGCTATGACACCTTTAGGTTCTGGGAAAACTGCGCTTGCAGGGGGGTGCACATCTCCCAGAGGATGCCCCTTTACATACCCTTTGATTTTGTTGAGGGAAGGGATATACTTAGATTTTCTACCACAGAGGAGCTTTTTAGGCAGATAGACGCTGTGCTTGAGGGGACAATAACATCAGAGGATATGATAAATCATTGCAGAAAAAGACTGCTTAGTCATCACAGTACTAAGAAAAGGGCAGAGATGTTGTTGAAGAAACTAAGTCTTTTGACGAGCTAAGGAAATTTAACAATAATTAAAAATATTACGACAATATTAATAGGATGAATATACCTGTTTTCAGACATACATTAAACACCCTCAAGGCAATTTCGGATTCCCAAAAGGCATCTCTTGGGGAGATTTCAGGGCATTTTTTGTCGGACCCTGGACTGCTTTTTAACCTCTTTATCTATGTTAAAGAGAAGTATCCTGCAAAGGATTTCCATCTTGTGCAGTCAGCCCTTTCAATCATAGGAGAACAGGGGCTTGAATATCTTATGCAAGGCTCAGATACTGCTTTGGGTGAGGAGTATCGCCTCCTTTGGTCCTACGGGATGCTTATTAGAAGCGCTGCTGAGGACCTCAACAAAAACTCTGCCATTGCTGAGTATGATTTGGTAGTGACTTCTGCCTTAATTCCTATAGCAGGCATTATGATCATGTTAAAAAAATATCCTAAGATGAAGGAATTGCTGCCCTTGTTGCTGAAGTTGAACACTGAAGACAGGATATTTATTCAGGAGAGGTTATTCAGCAGCAACCACATGAGGGAGATGGAGATTATAGAAAACATACCCGATATTTATAAGGGCATTATATATCTGGCGGGTTTTGTTTTCTCAAGAGAGGGCAAGAGGCTGGAGGAACTGGATCACCCCAGCAGATTCTCTGAGGCATACACGCGTTATGAGCTTTTTAAACTGATGGAAGTTGCAGAATCTGCGGCACAGAGCATCCTTTTCCCGCAGGTCATTGAGGCTCAGGAGCGGTGTAAGGAGAGTCTAAAGAAACACTTCCTTGCAACAGAAGCCGATTTTGAGGACTACCTTGCATCTGTAATAGGAGGTTTTGAGGCAAGATGCGCAGAGTATGCCTTAGAGGATCTACCCTCTGAGATCCTAAAGGGAGCATCCTCTTTCGGTCAGAGTGGATTCAGTTTTAAAACCACCTCAGCCCAGTTTAACCAAGAACTTGAGCGTATATATGAAGCCAACAGGCAAGGGAGAAATATCCTTGTGTGGGGCGAACCTGATGTGGGCAAACGGCTATTGCTTGCGTCCCTTCATCAGCGACGGGATAATCCTAACAGAAACAACCCTTTTATTTCGGTCTATTGTAGCGGAATAACAGAAGATAGCTTTGAGTCAGAGTTGTTTGGCGCCAAGGGCGGTTTTGGGGGTTTTGAAAAACACCGAGGCGCCCTGGATATTGTCAAAGAAGGAGGCACAGCGCTCCTGAAAAACATTGACAAGATGCCCCTTGCCCTGCAGGATAGACTTGCCTTGAATATAAAGGAAGGACGATTTTTTAGGGTGGGTGAGACGAAGGCAGTAGATTTTCAATGCCGTATTTTTATGAGCTCCCGCAGCCACCCTGAGGATTCTGGGCTTATATCAAAGTCCCTTATGCAGGCTGTGGAGCCTGTAATACTAAGGATTCCTCCACTCAGGGAGAGGCGTCTTGATATTGAAATGATCGCCGATGCAATAATCTCAAAATACAATCTGCCTATATATGATTCAAGCCTTATGGTTGGATTAAAGGAGTACTATGAAGGTCATGCTTTTGGATACAATCTGCTTGACCTAAAGAGGCTACTCTTTTATGTATCAGCACGCAGCATAATATCTCGTGCTGGTTCCCTTTGACCTCTTTGCACATCTCTGAGAATTGCTTGCTGGAGCGCCAAAGAAATGAATGATTTAAAGGAACTTGAAAACATCACAAGACAGCTTAATCTGCTTATTGTCGATGACGAGGAGATAGTAAGGTCCTTTTTCGTTGAGGTATTAAATCCATACTTTTGCAATGTTTTTCAGGGTTCAGATGGTGCAAAGGGTATTGAGATATTTAATAATGAGAAGATAGACCTTATTATTTCTGATCAGAAGATGCCTTTTATGACAGGCCTTGACATGGTTAAGGAGATCAGAAAAAGGGATCGAGCAGTGCCTGTTATCCTTATCACTGCCTTTACAGATACGGAGATACTGCTTGAGGCAATCAATGCCAGTGTAAATCAGTTTCTTGTAAAGCCCGTTAGGATTGATGCCCTTTATAGGGCAGTGCATTCCTGTCTCGTTAATGTGATAACCCAGAGGCAAAAGGCGCTTGAACAGGAGGCAGAGATATTGAAATACAGGGAACATTATTTTCAAATGCAGCAGAGGCTTACCTTGATGAAACAACAGGTGCTCATAAGGGACGAGCTATATATGAAAAAGATGACTCCCTTAAGCAATCGGAACCACTTTAACTATTCTGAATGGCTAATCGGTGCAAATTATCAGCCCTTTGACACCCTCTCGGGAGATTTCTATTCTATCAGGAGGATCAACCCTGATACAGCGTTAATATTTTTAGCTGATGCAATGGGCAAAGGGCTATCTGCCTTCGTGTCCTCTTCTATAATAACAGCCTTTTTAAATCACTCTGTAGATAGGGCAATTGAAAGGTCAGATTTCAATTTCCAGAGGCTATTGAAGGACTTTGTAGATTATGCAAGCAGACAATTTACAAGGGACGAGGCGCTTTGTGTGCTCTTTGTGCTTTTAGACATTAAGGCTGAGGTCTGCAGTATTGCCAACTGCGGAATGCCGCCACTATTAGTAGAAACAGACTCAGGGGAGGTCATAAAAATATCCTCTGAGGGACTTCCAATAACAAGGACCTTTAAAGAGTGCCAGATAAAGACCTACCCTCTGGCGAGAATAAACAGGATGCTCATAATGACTGATGGCGGGTACGAACCTGACCGAGAAGAGATGCTTATTGATGATTTCCGCTCATCCTATTTTATAGGCGCTTTTTATAAAAGATTAGCAAAGAGAGAATATAGTATAGAAGACGACAGGACTTTTATATTTATAAGGAGACTAAATAGGATAAGCAGCCAGAAAGAGACCTTTGCTATAAATAGCAATAGGGACAAAATCAATGGGTTCCTTGACGAAATAGAGGCTATGTTATTAAATAGAGGAATTCCTGAGCAAAGGGTAGCGGAAGCTATAACCGCCCTCTCAGAGATGCTGCTCAATGCATACGAACACGGCATTCTGGGAATGGGCAGGGTCTTGAAAAATAACCTGCTAAAGAGGGACACCTACGATGATTTTATCAAGTCAAAAGAAGACGCTGATCGAAAGATCTCTGTGACAATGGAGGAGTTTATTGAAAACGACATGACCTATCTCGCCTTTTCCATAGGCGATCAAGGCGATGGATTTGATACATCTATTTATAGGGATTCAGCTTCTGAGTCAGATATGTTAAATTATAGGGGAATAAAGATTACCACACACATGGTAGATGAGATCTTTTATAATGAAAAGGGCAATGAAGTTTTTTTAATAAAAAAAACCTAAACACAAGGAGAATGGATAGATGGAAATAGCCAAAGCAGCAGCCTCTGAGCTTACCATATTAGGACACATACAAAAGACAGAGAGTTATTTTGACCTTAAGAGGGAAATAGACAGTATGATAGAGGAGGGAATTAGAGAGATCCATATAAAAATTCCCGACTCTGTCACCATAACCTCATCAGTGATTGGTCTGTTATTGAGGGCCTCAAGTGAAGAGGGGGTTAAAGTAAATCTGCATGTTGGGCAGGAACAGCTCTACTCCCTGCTTGAAAGCCTCAATATGCTTAAGATATTCAATGCTCAGAAGATGTGAGCTGTTAACATAATATGGACAATTATGCCTAATTAGCCCGAGGATTTCGTACCCTCAGCGGTGTCAAAAATACCACTCCTGACTTGCCTTTGAACTGTCATTTTATTGACCCATTGAATAATTAATCTATATATTTCAGTCTGTTATCTTGTGGCACGCTCTGTGCAATATCCTGTGATTGTCTTATAATCCTACATCTTTAACAAAGGGAGGCATGATGGCTGCGGACAAAGAAAATCCAGAAGAGGGCGGAGCGCCAAAGAAGAAAGGGTCAAAGTTACTAATCATAATTATTGCTATTGTAGTGCTTGCTGCAGCAGGAGGGGGCACCTTCTTTTTCCTTACTAAAAAGTCTGGAGAGGGCAAAACGGAGGATAAAAAAAAGGAAGAAAAGCCCATCGAAACAGTGAATTTTGGACTCGATCCCTTCGTGGTAAATCTCAATGACCCTGCGGGCAACAGATTTCTAAAGGTGACCATCCAGTTGGAGTTGGCAAACGCAAAATTGCTTGACCAGGCAAAGGCAAAGGTGCCTCAGATGCGTGATACCGTTATAACATTACTTACTAGCAAATCCTCTGATACCCTGATTGCGCCTGAAGGCAAACTCCAACTAAAGGATGAAATCACCCTCAGGCTAAATCAGGTAATGGGAGAAGGCAATGTCAAAAATGTCTTCCTTACTGAGTTTGTAATGCAATAGGGTGCCCTTAATATTATGGACGATATTCTATCGCAGGAAGAGGTTGATGCCCTACTAAGAGGCATATCCGATGGAGACATAGAGACTGAAAAGGTTGAGGAGGTTTCTGGTGTCAAGCTCTATGACTTCACAGGGCAGGAAAAGATCGTCCGCGGCAGGATGCCCTCTCTGGATATTGCCAATGAGAGGCTGGCGAGGAACTTCAGGCTCTCTCTATCAGCGGCTATCAGACGGATGGTAGATGTAACCAATGTGGCAGTAAACATAACAAAATTCTATGACTTTATGCGCGGCGTGCCCTTTCCTTCGAGCATAAACATATTCAGGATGGAGCCCCTGAGGGGTTTTGGGCTTCTGGTCTTTGACGCCCCAATGATATTCAACCTCATTGAGTTTTTCTTTGGTGGTACAGGAAAGAGCTACTACAAACCAGAGGGCAGGGAGTTTACACCCATAGAGCAAAAGCTGATACACAAGGTAGTGCTCATGTTCTTTCATGATATGGAAGAGGCATGGAAACCCATCTATCCAGTCACCCTAACCTATGTGCGCTCTGAGATGAACCCACAGTTTGTCACTATCGTAACCCCTGTAGATGTGGTGATAAAGGTCGAGTTTACCCTTGAGATAGAGGGCAAGCAGTGTAAGGCCCATCTCTGCATACCCTACGGCACTGTTGAGCCCATCAAAGAAAAGCTCTACAGCGCCTTTTCTGCAGACAGGGATGAGATGGATGTCAAGTGGCTTGAACGTTTGAAGGAGCGCCTCAAGAGCATACCCCTTGATGTGACCGCTGTCCTTGGTAGCGCTAAGATAGATGTAGATAGACTGCTCAGCTTGAACAAATCTGATGTCATTATCCTTGATAAGGGAGTGGACGAAGATATAAAGATTGAGATTGAGGGCGTCCCGAAATTTGGCGCCCGTTATGGTCTTTTCAAGGGTTCCTATGCCGTTAAGATAGCAAGAGACATGACTTCATACGAATCGGAACAATTATAAAACAGGAGGGACTATGTCTGAGGAATTAAAGGACATGGATGTTCAAGAATTTGAAGAGTCAGGGGAGACAAAGACTACCCGCAGAGATATCAATTTCATACTTGATATACCCCTTGAGATGACAGTGGTCATTGGAAAGACAAAGATACTTATACAGGAACTACTTCAGCTTGGACAGGGTTCGGTAATAGCCCTTGATAAGCTTGCCGGAGAGCCAATGGAGGTATTTGTCAATGACAGGTTGGTGGGAAGGGGTGAGGTGGTTGTAGTGAATGAAAAGTTTGGCATCAGGCTTACAGATATAATCAGCCCCTCTGAAAGGGTCAACCAACTCAGGTAGAACTTTATATGTATATTGACTTCATAAAGATGTTGGCAGCCCTTGCCGCTGTATTGGGATTGCTTTTTTTGCTTATGAAGCTGTTAAGGCACAAGATTATGCCCAAGCAAGGACTAATAACCCTGATTCATTACTATCCCTTTGCTGTCAAAAAGGGGATAGCCGTTGTAAAGATTGCCAAACAATACTATGCCCTTGGTGTTGCCGATGGAGGCATCTCCCTGATTACAAAACTTGAGGGTGAGGAGATAGAGGTATCCCTGAAGGAGAATATGGTTGAGTGCTCTGATAAAGAAGGTTTTGGCCTAAAGAGAATGCTTCAAGAAAAACCCTGGAGATTGCCCTGGAAATGACAACCTTAGGTAGGATAAGAGGGTCCATTGATAAAAAGGGGGTTTGTCTCTTAAATGCAATGCTGCTATCTCTAATACTGCTTCCCTCTATAGGCTCGGCTGCGCCTCCGCCTGCCCCAACGGGTAATATACTGGGTCTTACAAGCCCTCTGGAAGTGCTCCTATTTCTGACGCTTCTTTCTTTCCTTCCTGCTTTGCTGGTGATGACCACCTGTTTCATAAGGATAGTAGTGGTCTTTTCTTTTCTACGGCAGGCGATGGGCACTCCACAGGTGCCGCCAAATACCATTGTAGTCGGGTTGGCTTTATTTATAACTCTATTTGTAATGTCTCCTGTGCTTGACCGTATTTATGATGAGGCATATCTGCCCTATACAAAAAAGGAAATATCAGGAGAGGCAGCCCTTCAGAAAATGAGCGACCCCCTTAAAGAATTCATGCTCAAACAGACTCGTGAGAAGGACCTTGCGCTTTTTTTGAAGCTCTCTAAGGCCGAAAGGCCAGCCAAGCCTATGGACCTGCCTTTAAGGGTAGTCATACCAGCCTTTGCTATTGGAGAACTAAAGAAGGCCTTTGAGATAAGTTTTTTGCTCTTTCTTCCCTTCCTGGTGCTCGATATGGTGGTGGCAAGTGTTTTGTTGTCTATGGGCATGATGATGTTGCCTCCAGTGATGGTGTCAATGCCCTTTAAGCTCTTGCTTTTTGTGCTTGTGGACGGATGGGGGCTTTTGATTGGGTCCCTTGTGGGGAGTTTTAGATGACTGCTGAACTACTTGAGCAACTCTCAAGGCAGACCTTTGAGACCATCCTGTTAGTAGGAGGGCCAGTGCTTTTTGTGAGCCTTGTAGTAGGAGTAAGCATAAGCCTCTTTCAGGCAATAACACAGCTTCAGGAGATGACCATCGCCTTTATTCCAAAGATATTAGCCATATTTGCAACCGTGTTCTTTGCCTTGCCATGGATGATAAATGTGATGCTCTCATTTACGCGGAATATCATTGAAAACATACCAACCTATGTGAGGTGAGCGATGGAGCTATACGACCTTATAACTCTCTATTCGGATCGCTTCATCCCTGTGTTTATCAGGATAGCGGTGATGCTCGGATTTATCCCCTTTATAGGTGCCCGCATGACGCCAATGATCGTAAGGATAGGTTTTGCCCTTGCCCTTACATTACTGGTATTGCCAGTGGCAGAGGTAAGGACTGACAACCTGATGGGGGCTGTGCTTGAGGGTATGTTCATGGGGCTTTCCATGGGACTCGCAGCAAGGATAATACTCACAGCCATAGAGATGGCATCACAGTGGATAAACCTGCAGCTTGGATTAGGTATGGCATCGGTATTCAATCCCCTTGTGGGAGAGACCCTCGGGCCTATAACCTTCTTCTTCACGCTCCTTGGGATGCTCATCTTTTTTATGCTTGACCTGCACCATTATTACATAGAAGCCATAATAAGGAGCTTCGAGGTTACATCGGTCAGGTATGAGGGTATTTTTCAGGGCATCATAGAACACAGCAAGATAATGTTTCCCCTTGCCTTGAAGATTGCAGCCCCAATCCTGCTGGTGCAGATGCTTATAAACATTGCTATGGGCTTTGTATCAAAGGTTATGCCTCAGGCAAATATATTTTTCGTTGCTGTGCCCTTGAATATATTCTCTGGCTTGTTCTTTATCATTCTGTCAATCCCCGTAATGCTCGCCGTAGCAGCGCGCTATTTTATAAATGTAAAGGATGCAATCTCGGTGATTACAAGGTAAGAAGATGGCAGAGGAATACGAAGAGAAATCGGAACCCGCGTCGGGTCGAAAACTTGATGAGGCGAAAAAGAAGGGCAATATACCCAAAAGCAGGGACCTTACTGCTGTTATCCCCGTATGGCTTTTCTTTCTTCTTCTTGTGTATGGAGGGGCAATTTTTGCAGGACTTAATACCTACATGCAACATTCCTTCAGGAGGGTTGCAGAAACCTCAACCTTTAGTGAACTTAGAGTCATAGAGATAATACGAGGAGATATTACAAATGTAGCTGCCATAATGGCGCCCTTTTTCCTCTACATATTCTTTACCATATTGCTGTTTAATTTTCTCCAGACAGGTTTTTCCTTTAGTGTAGGTGCCCTAACCCCAAATTTTTCAAAACTCAATCCCCTTAAGGGATTTGCCAGGCTCTTTAGTCTAAACGCACTCTTTGAATCCCTTAAGGGCGTCCTAAAGGTTACGGTCTTTGCCTTAGTGCTTTATTCCCTCCTAAAAAATGATGTAGACAACTTTCCGCTGCTTGTGGATATGGACATAAATACAATCATAGATTTTTCGCTGGAAAAGATAAAGAAGCTGGCGCTTATAGCTGCCTTAGTGCTTTCTTTCTTTGCAGCCGCTGACTTTGCCTATCAAAAGTGGCACTTTGCAAAGGAGATGAAGATGACAAAGACAGAGGTAAAGGAAGAGATGAAACAGATGGAGGGCGACCCTCAGGTAAAGGCGAGAATCAAGAGTCTTCAAAGAGAAATGGCAAGAAAGAGGATGATGCAGGAGGTGCCAAAGGCTGATGTGATTATCACAAACCCTACACACATTGCAGTAGCCCTAAGATATGACTCAAAGGACATGGAGGCGCCTACAGTTATTGCCAAGGGGGCTAATCTTGTAGCTGAAAAGATAAAGGAGATAGCCATTAAGCACAGGATCCCACTTTATGAAGACAAACCTCTTGCCCGTTCACTCTTTCAGCTTGATATAGGACAGGAGATACCGGAGGCCCTTTATAAAGCAGTAGCAAGCATACTTGCCAACATATATAAACTGAGGAAAGCGGTCTGATGTTTGAGGCAATACTTAAAAGAAGCGATGTCCTCCTTGCAGTAGGGGTGGTTGTAATTCTCATATTTATGATAATCCCCATCCCTCCTATTATATTGGACCTTGCCCTCTCCTTTAGTATTACCATATCAGTGATAATACTACTCATATCCTCATACATAGACAAACCACTGAAATTTTCATCCTTCCCTGCGGTGCTACTTGTGACTACCCTTATGAGACTTTCTTTAAACATCGCTTCAACCCGTCTTATATTGCTTAGGGGAGAGGAGGGGCTTGATGCTGCTGGCAAGGTGATTCAGTCCTTTGGGGAGTTTGTGGTAGGCGGCAACTTTGTGGTGGGTTTTATCATCTTTTTGATACTTGTAATCATCAATTTTGTAGTCATTACTAAGGGATCTGGGAGGATAGCAGAGGTTGCAGCAAGGTTTACCCTTGATGCCATGCCAGGCAAGCAGATGAGCATTGACGCTGACCTTAACGCAGGATTAATTGACGAGAAGGAGGCAAGAAAAAGAAGGGATGATATAAGCAGAGAGGCAGACTTTTACGGCGCTATGGACGGTGCGAGCAAGTTCGTAAGGGGAGACGCAGTGGCTGGCATTATCATAATGGCAATTAATCTTATTGCTGGGTTTCTCATAGGGGTGCTTCAAAAGGGCATGCCAATTGCGGAGGCAGCTGCAATATACAGCATCCTTACTGTAGGCGATGGACTTGTCTCACAGATCCCAGCCCTTATTATATCTACTGCAGCAGGCATTATTGTCAGCAGACACGCTGCTGAATCCGATTTGGGTTTTGAGGTGTTCAAACAGCTCTTTGTTGATCCCAAGGTGCTCGCTACGGCCGCCGGCATACTTGCCTTCTTTGGAATTATCCCTGGACTTCCGCACATACCCTTTTTGATCCTTGCAGCCGCTACAGGCAGTGGGGCATACTTTCTGAACCGTTCTATAAAGAGCAAACAACAAGAGGAGGCAGAGGAGGCCCCTCCAGCAGAACCAGTCCAACCGGAGGCGCTTGAGAGTCTTCTTGTCATAGACCCTATAGCCCTTGAGATAGGGTATGGTCTTATCTCTATTGTTGAAGAGGGTGGCACACTCCTTTCGAGGATAAAGGCAATCAGAAAGCAGATGGTCGCTGATATGGGGTTTATAATTCCGCCAGTCCATATTAAGGACAATCTTTCTCTAAAGACCACAGGTTATTCCATTCAGATAAAGGGCATTGAGGTTGCCTCAGGGGAGGTTGTGCTCAACAAATACCTCGCCATATCCCCTGGAGAAGGCACTGCAAAGATAGATGGTATTCCAACAAAGGACCCAGCCTTTGGACTTTCCGCCCTATGGATTGATGAAAAGGATATGGAAAGGGCGCAGCTTGAGGGATATACGGTAGTAGATGTTCCCTCTGTAATAACTACCCACCTGTCTGAAGTGGTAAAGGCACATGCCTTTGAACTACTGGGAAAACAGGATGTGCAGAAACTGCTTGACAACTTATCCAAGACCCAGCCAAAGGCAGTTGAAGACCTCATCCCCTCTCAGTTGAGCCTGACGGCAGTGCATAAGGTGCTCCAAAACCTATTAAAAGAGAGGGTATCTATAAGGGATCTGCAGACTATCCTTGAGACCCTTGCCGATTATAGCGTTGCTACTAAAGATACCGATGTGCTGACTGAATATGTTAGACAGTCCTTGGCTCGCACTATAACCAAACAAATAATTACTCCAGAGGGTTCTATTGCAGTAATACTTGTAGATCCTCGTATTGAAAGAACCATAATGGATTCCATACAAACCACGCCACAAGGCTCCTATCTGAGTCTTGACCCTTCTGTGGCAGACCGCATATCTGAGGGAATACGAAAGGCAGCAGAGGAAGGTTTAATGAAGGGTTATCAGCCTATTGTGCTTTGTTCTCCCACTATAAGGCGATTTTTAAAGAGGATATCCGAAAGGGTATCAAACACCATAATGGTCATATCCCATGGTGAGGTTGCTCAAAACACCAAGATATATTCCTTTGCTACGGTAACAATATAAACAGGATTTAAGCAGGAGGCAAAATGGAAGGCATGCAGGTAAAGAAGTTTGTAGGTCAGACCTTTAAGGAGGCCATGGAGGCAGTGAAGAAGGAATTTGGCCCAGACGCAATAATCATATCCCATAGGCAGATCAAGAACGGCCCCCTTGGAATGTTCAAAAAAGATGCCATAGAGGTGACTGCTGCTATAGACAAGACTGTTGCAGCATCTCCAGATATGGTGAGTACTTCTGGTGGCACTGAGGAGATACTCCGAGAACTAAAGGGGCTTAGAGATGAGATTGGTTTTCTGAAGGAGACCCTAAGACCTGTAGTGCCGACTTTGAAAATTGGCAAAGAAAAGAGAGGCCTTTTCAACTTACTTATAAGACAGGGGGTGGAAACGCAGTTGGCTATTGTGCTGATTGAACGATCCCGCGAAAACATAGACAGTCTAAAAAGGGTAATAAGCAATGATATGAAGGTGCAGGGCATATCCCCAGTAGAAGAAAGGGGGATGATATTCTTAGGTCCCCCAGGCGCGGGGAAAACTACAACCCTCTCAAAGATTGCCCACATGATACATTCCAAGAAGAGACCAGTGGGCATTATGACCCTTGAGGACAACCGCATAAGCACCATTGCACATTTTAAAGAGATGTCCAGGACTCTCCATTGCTCGATTAGGAGTGTCAGAAATATCAGCGAACTCCCCAAGCTCATTTACAAGGAGATAGGCAGGGTATCTTTGCTGATTGACACACCTGGTTATGATTTCAAAGATACCCTTCAGGGACTTGCCGAGATATTCCCCTCAGGGTTCCCCTTGAAGAAGTGTTTTGTAATGGACACCTCTATGAATGACCAGTCAGCGCTTAAGATTTGGGAGTCCTGTGCAAGTTATGGAATAGATACAATAGGTTTTACCAAGCTTGATCTGGCCACCCATTTTGGGAGTCTTTATAATATGTCTATTATTACAGGCAGGCCACTGTCCTTTATGACTACGGGGCCTGACATCCCGCAGGACATAAGAATACCAAGCCCAGATTTCCTTGCAAGCCTTGTAGTTGGAGGTGTTTAATGACAGATAACACCCCTAAAGTTATAGCAGTATCAAGCGGCAAAGGAGGAGTTGGAAAGACTAACTTTGTGGTTAATCTTGCCACATACATAAGTACTCTAAAGAAAAAAGTTCTTATAATAGATGCAGATTTAGGGCTCGCCAACATTGATGTGCTCTTTGGCATAGCACCCAAGTTTAATTTAAGGCATGTGCTGCTCGGACAAAAAAGACTAATGGAGATCATAATAAACGGGCCTAATGGGATCATGATACTGCCTGCAAGTTCAGGGGTAAGGGAGTTGACCAACCTTAATAATTTTCAGAAGATACAGATGCTGTCAGAGATTAATTCCTTTGAACTCTCTGTTGATGTAATACTGATTGATACAGGGGCAGGCATATCTGACAATGTGCTCTTTTTCTGTGGCTCTGCACAGGAAACTATTGTGATAGTAACCTCAGAGCCAACCTCTCTTGCCGATGCCTACGCCCTTATAAAAATACTTTCTAAGGATTTTGGAAAAGACCGATTTAGGGTGCTTGTAAATATGACCCGTTCTGAGAAGGAGGCCTTTAGCACCTTCAGAAAGCTTGCTATTGTAGCCGACAAATTTCTCAATCTTTCCATAGACTATCTTGGTTATTTGCCCTATGAACAACATGTAAAAGATGCTATAATTGCTCAAAAGAGTTTCATCTCCCTCTATCCTAACAGTCCCTTTGCTAAAAAACTCTATGGGTTGGGAGAAAAGATCTTAGAGATGAAGCCTAATGATTCTGAAGGTGGACTGCAGTTTTTCTTTAAGAAGGCGCTGAGAGTCGGATAGGGAGAATCCTTTGGGAAAGAAAAGAGAGATTGACCGGGAGAAGATAATTCAGCAGTTCCTTCCCCGTGTAAAGCATTACGCTAACCGTTACAATTTTGGACTGCCCCCCGAATTGTCTATAGAGGACCTCATTTCCGCTGGTATTGTAGGTCTACTGGAGGCAGTAGAACGTTTTGACCCTTCCAAGAATGTGAGCCTCAGCACCTTTGCTGATTTCAGGATAAGGGGTGCCATGATAGATCAGATCAGATCCATGCAGTGGGCTTCTAAAGATGCCCGTAAGAGACTGGAGGATGTAAGAAAGACTTACAACGATTTAGAGAAAGAACTGAACCGTTCGGCCACTGACGAGGAGGTGGCAGAGAGGATGAATATGAGCTATGATGAGCTTTACAAAACCCTCTCAATCGCTAACAAAATGAGCATCCTCAGCCTTGAGGAGATCAGTGTAGTTACCGATGGAAAGCCTATAGACATCCTTGAAATGATTCCAGACAGACAGGGCAAAGACATTATAGAGGAACTAAATCTAAGGGAGATGCAGCAGGCGCTTGGGAGGTTTATTGAGGAACTGCCAGAACATGAGAGGCTTGTCATCACCCTTTACTATTACGAGGAGCTTACTATGAAGGAAATAGGAAAGGTGCTCAACCTCAGTGAGTCCAGGATATGTCAACTCCACGGCAAGGCGATCATATTGCTTAAAAATAAGTTAGAGGCATTCTTAAAGGACTAAGAGGCACTAATTAGTTCAGTTGTAAAGGAAATGTCTTGCGTGAATAAGTTCACACAGTATGATATTATTACCTAAAGGCAAAAAAAACAGTATTTGTATATAATAGCGATGTCTTTATCATAGATCTTGTGTTTAAGGGGGCTATAGAATTGAAAAACATAAGAAAGATAATCGGAAAACTCAGCAACCAGGACCCTTCTGTCAGGAGGATGGCTGCTGAGGCCCTGTCAGAGGGAGACGAAAGGGCTATATATCCCCTTATAAAGGCGCTTCATGATGATAATGCTGGGGTGCAGGATGCTGCCATGAGGTCCCTTATAGCCATAGGCTCTGAAGAAGTGGCCTACATGACAATACCATTGCTTAGGGAAAATGCCCTCTTAAGAAACACTGCCCTTATTATACTCACTGCTGTTGGTAGTAAGGCAGTGCCTCTGTTGTATACCTGTTTATCTGACAAGGACGACGACATAAGGAAGTTTGCCATTGACCTCTTTGGGGACATAAGAGAAGGAGTTGACCCTGAGAGGGTAGCGCCCTTTCTGAAAGACCCTAATGCTAATGTAAGGGCTGCAGCGGCAAAGACCCTTGGACGGCTTGACTACAAAGAATCAATACCAAGGCTGATTGAGTCCCTTCAGGATGAGGAATGGGTCTGTTTCTCGGTGCTTGAGGCATTAGGTGATCTTGACGCTAAGGATGCAGTGCCTGATATTTGCAGGCTTTTATATAGCGGCTCTGAAACAATTGTTTATGCTGCCATTGAGACCCTTGGCAGGATAGGTTCAGACAGTGCAATTCAGCCACTGCTGGATTTTCTATCGAAGTCGCCAGAGGAACTCAAGTCTGCCATTATAAAAAGTCTTGTTCAAATAGGACTACCTCCAAATCTTCCAGATATATGTTGCCACCTCATCTCTATGTTTAAGGAAGGAGACTGGGAAGACAAGGAGATCGCCCTAAAGGGCATTCGGTCCGCCAACTGCACAGAGGCAGTGCCTTTGCTTGTAGATATGGGCGGATACCTTGACCCTTCGTTGCCTGAAAATGAAGACAAGATACCCCTAATAAGAGAGGCCCTTTTAAACATAGATTCTGAGAGAGAGCTGCTGAAACTACTTGAATCGGAAGAGATGAAGTTCAGGGGCAAGGCTTTAGCTATAGAGATACTCGGTGAACTTAAGAGCAAAAAGGCTATTCCGAAGCTTATAGGGTATCTTGATGACATGAGGCGTGACCTAAGGAGGGCATCGGTAGGCGCCCTTGGACATATAGGCGAACCTGAGGTAGTAGAACCTCTCCTTCATGTATCCAGAAGGGATATAGATTCTCATGTGCGCAAGGCAGCAGTTGGCGCCCTCGGTAAGATGCAGGCAAAGGAGGCCTATGTGCCCTTGATCGAGATGCTCGAATACGAAAAGTACTATGACATAATCGAGGCTATTGTCGATGCCCTTTTGAAGATAGACCCTGAGGCCTTTTTATCAGACACCGAAAACTATAGCAAGAATGTGCGTAGCGCAATAGCAAAGAATATTAGAGACATAGCTACATTGAACAAGCTTGCTGATGACCCAGATAAGCAGATCAAGGTGCTTGCCATACAAAGTATAGGTAAGACTAATACCCCAGAGGCAACAGAGATTTTGATAGGGTTTCTCAAGGAGGCAGACCCAGACATAAGGAAGTCTGCCCTTGTGGGGCTTGCAGAGTCTGAGTGTTGTTGCCAGGAGATATACGATGCCCTTGATGATAGCGATGATTGGGTTAGGTTTTACGCCTTACAGACCCTGATGGTCTCATGTCAGGGGCAGATAGATATCGCTACCATAACTAAACTACTTAAAGACCCCTTTGCACCAATAGTTATGGCGACCATAGAATTGTTAAGAGAAATAGAAGGACAGGAGGCCTATGAGGCATTACTCTCTATTCGCGAACATCCCATTGCAGAGATTAGAGACAAGGTAGAGGAGGTACTCAGTCAGCTATGAGCACCCCAGCCCCAATGAGTGTTGAGACATTCAAGCAGATAAGGGATTTTATATACGAAAAGAGCGGTATCTTTGTCCCTGACAACAAGAAGTACTTCCTTGAAAACAGGCTTGGCAGGAGGGTGCAGGACAAGGGTCTGAAGGGCTATGACGACTATGCCTATATGCTCAAATTTGGCACTGACAAGGCAGAGATATCCAAACTCTTTGACCTGGTCACCACCAATGAGACCTTCTTTTTCAGAGAGCCTCAGCACTTTGAGGTCTTTGGCAAGGACCTGATGGCAAGGATAATCCAGGAGAATACATCCTCGGGCAGAAAGGATATAAAGATATGGTGTGCCGCAAGCTCCACAGGGGAAGAGCCCTACACAATAGCTATAGTGCTTCAGGAAAAACCAGAATTGGTGGGCTTTAGGAAGGAGATATATGCCTCTGATATAAGCGAGTCGGTCCTTACCTCTGCAAGGAACGCTGTTTACGGCTCCTACGCTATCAGAAACATCCCAGAGGCATACTTGAAGAAATACTTCACAAACACCAATAACAACTATGCTGTTTCACCGAGCATCAAGTCTATGGTAAAGTTCATGAAAATAAATCTATTAGATGACAAAGATACAAAGGCTATAAGGGGCGCGGATGTAATATTCTGCAGGAATGTGCTTATATACTTTGATGACAAGGCAAAGCAGAAGGCTGTATCGCTCATGTATGACGCCCTTAGGCCTAAAGGGTATCTCTTTGTAGGCACCTCAGAGAGTTTACATAATATAACGAGGGCATTAAAGCCTGTAGTAATAAACAAAGTAGTCGTTTACCAAAAGACATAGTAAATTCATAGGAAACAAGGAGTCTGAGATGAGGATACTTGTTGTTGATGACGATAAGACCACCAGAAAGCTATTGAGCCTATATTTGAAGGGTAAGGGGCATGAAGTTATAACAGCAGAAAATGGGCTTGAGGCAATCGAAAAGGTAGGTACTGAGGGCATAAACCTTGTGGTTACGGACATGAACATGCCCTACATGGATGGAATAGAGCTTGTCAAAAACCTTAAGGCTGATCCTGCCTCTTCGCAGATTCCTATAGTTATGGTTACTACTGAGGCCGATGAAGAGGAAAAGAAGAGGGCCTATGAAGCTGGGGTTGATGATTATCTTGTCAAACCCACAAATGCTGAACAGATAAATGCAAGCATAAAAAAGATATTGAAAAAAATATTCAGAGGCGGAGGTGATCCAGATGTTTAATACTGCTTTGAAGGTGCTGGTTGTTGATGACTTCCCCACCATGCGCCGTATTGTAAAAAACCTTCTCAAGCAGATCGGTTTTGAGAATATTGATGAGGCTGAGGACGGGATGATGGCATTGCAGAAGTTGCAAAAAGACAAGTATGGACTTGTGGTATCCGATTGGAACATGCCAAACATGGAGGGTATAGACCTTATCAGAAAGATAAGGCAAGATGCTGCTCTCAAAGATACGCCTTTCCTTATGGTTACTGCTGAGGCTG
This sequence comes from uncultured bacterium, assembly GCA_937949555.1. GTDB lineage: Bacteria > Nitrospirota > Thermodesulfovibrionia > Thermodesulfovibrionales > Dissulfurispiraceae > DUZI01. The sequence goes on from CALEDV010000052.1 coordinate 31,297, forward strand.
AAAAAGAGAAGGTCATAGAGGCAATCAAGGCTGGCGTTGACAATTACATTGTGAAACCCTTTACGGCAGAGGTATTGAAGGAGAAATTGGAGAAGATATCTGACAAGAGAAAGTCTCTTAAGGCAGGGGGATAGGTAAATGTCTGATGAGATGGATGAGATAATAAGTGAGTTTGTCACCGAGGCGGAGGAGACCCTTGAGAAGATTGACCCCATGTTTGTGGAGTTGGAGACCAAGGGTTATGACAAGGACCTACTCAACGAGATCTTCAGGGGGATGCATACCCTAAAGGGCGCCGCTGGCTTTCTTGGCTTTCAGAGTGTGGTAGATGTTGCCCACAGGGCTGAGAGCATTATGAAGAGACTCAGAGACGGCGAGATTGCCCTTAGCCGAGATCTGATGGATGTAATCCTAAAGAGTGTTGATACCCTTAGACTGCTTATTTCACACATAAAGTTAAAGGACAATATAGAAGAGGACATCTCCGGGCTTTTAGCTGAGCTCGATGGTGCCCTTGAGGCTGCAGCCTCAGGAGAGTCACCACCAGTAGCACCACCTACAAAGACAAGTCCTCCTGAGAGACCTCCCATTGACAAGACAGAGGAACAAAGACCTGAGCCAGAGGCAACTCCTGCTGAACCTGAGCCTGAACCCTTACCAGAGCCTGTAAAACAGGAACGAAGGGAGCCACCGCCTAAACCAGCACCCCCACCACTGCAACATCCCCATGAGGAACCCCAACAGCAGGCTGCAAAGGAAAAGGAGGTTGTTCAGAACCTTAGGGTCGATGTATCAAGGATAGACAAAGTGATGGACCTTGCGGGGGAGATAGTCCTTGCAAGAAACAGGCTGCTGAATCTTTCAGCCAAGCTTGATTCAAGCTACTCAGGGGATCCCCACATTGAGGGTCTGCTTGAAACCACTGGTTTTCTTGACAGAGTGACCTCTGATCTACAGCTTGCCGTGATGAAGATCAGGATGCAGCCAATACAGAAGGTCTTTGGGAAGTTTCCAAGGATGGTAAGGGATCTATCAAAGAATCTTGGCAAGGAGATAGACCTTGAGATCTTTGGTGAGGAGACCGAGGTTGACAAGACCGTAAATGAGAACATTGGCGATCCCATGGTGCATATCATTAGAAACTCTATTGACCATGGGATTGAGTCTCCTGAGGAGCGGGAGGCTAAGGGCAAGCCAAGAAAGGGTAGGATCATTATAAGCGCCTACCAGAAGGGCACACAGATTGTCATAGAGGTTACTGACGATGGTAAGGGTATTGATGTAGAGGCTGTCAAAAGAAAGGCCCTGTCAAAGGGACTCATCACTGAAGAAGAATCTCAGAGGATGTCCGATGAGGCAGCGGTGAATCTCATATTCTTGCCAGGTTTCTCTACTAAAGATGTATCTACAGAGCTTAGCGGCAGGGGTGTAGGAATGGATGTGGTAAAGACCAATGTGGCTAAACTCAATGGCTATGCAGAGGTAATCACCAAGAAGGACCAAGGGAGCACCTTCAAGATAAGTCTACCATTGACCTTGGCCATAATTCAGGCGATGATGGTGAGGGTAGGCTCTGAATATTATGCCCTGCCTCAGTCAATGATTGAAGAGACCCTTAGGGTCAAGAAGAATGACATAAAGGATGTGACAGGGCAGAAGGTGCTAACCATAAGGGGAAAGGTGTTGCCCATGTTCGATATGGCTCAGATACTCAATGTCAATTACACTAATGGCGGTTCTGACGATAACAGTTATGTGCTTGTAGCCACTGTAGGGGATAAGCGGTTTTGTCTTGCTGTGGATGAACTGCTTGGACAGGAAGAGATAGTAATAAAAAACATAAATGGCATTGAATCTGAAGAGTGCGGCATTTTAGGAGCAACCATTACAGGCGACGGACGGGTTGTGCTGATCATAGATCTCGCAATTATGGCACGGGGAATATTCGCCACAGCCAGATAAAGAACAGGAGAACAAAAGATGCAATACATTGGCTTTATGATGAACAACAACGAGTACACCATTCCAATTCTGAAGGTACAGGAGATAATCAATACCCCCTCTGTAACAAAGCTTCCACAGGCGCCCTATTATATTGAAGGCATATCCAATTTGAGAGGGAGGGTGATCCCTATAGTCAACCTGAAGAGACTTATGAATCAAGATGGCGATGAGGGGGGGCAAAAGGTAATCGTTATATCAAGTGGTAAGCTGAACTTTGGCATACTGGTGGATGGTATCACAGGCGTTGTCACCATTATGGAATCAGAGATAGAACCGGCAGAGAACTTCATGAAGACCCATCTTGAACAGGTAGAGGGCGTAGCAAAGGTCGGTGAGCGCCTGATAGTGCTGCTGGATACGAAAAAGCTAATACCTATGGAAGATATGAGCCTCTTCGATGATGAGGTCTTTGAGGTGCATGGCACCGCCGATGACGAAAAGGTAGAGGTGACAAAAAAGATTGAGACCATAGGGGGTACTGTTGTAGTAAAAGAGATAAAGGATGCAAAGGATTTCTTTGAGAAAAAGGGCATTGATACCCACGACCCACGGTTTGCGCTCTTTGATGATATGGTTAAATTTATGAATGCCATATCAGCGGGAGACGATGAGGCTGCTGATGTCGCTATCCAGTCTATGATACAAAGGGGTCAGAGCGACCTCTTCAAAGAGGTTGGAAAGGTGACCAGAAAGCTGCATGATTCCATCAAGAGCTTTAAGGAGGCCTTAGACCCAAAGCTCAAGGACATCACCTTTTCTGAGATGCCCAATGCCGTTGACAAGCTACACTTTGTCATAGAGAAGACAGAGGAGGCTGCAAACAAGACCATGGGCATTGTAGAGAAGTATGTGCTCAATATGGACGAACTGGCATCACACATCAGAAATATCAAAGAGCCTGAGGAGTCGGCCCAGTATCTAAAGGAGTTTAAGAACAAGCTGGAGGATGACCTCACTGAGATCATCACCACCCAGTCCTTTCAGGACATCACGGGGCAGACCATCAAAAAGGTAATAAAGTTGGTTGGTGAGATAGAGGATGAGTTGATAAGACTGATCACATCCTTTGGTGTCAAGGTAGATCAGGGTGCCACTACAGCGAGCGTTGAAGAGGAATCGCCCGAGAAGGTCTCCCAGTCTGATGTGGATGACCTATTGAAGGAGTTTGGGTTCTGATCAACCATCAAGGGACTTGAGCACATGGTGCATTGATTACCGCTCAGGGCAATTGGGGTTACAGTGTAGTTTGAGAGAATACGCTTGCAGTGAAGCCTTATACATAGGAGTTAGTGCAGCTTATTGTAGACTGTCTAACCATACTGCCGATTAAAATAGGGAGGTATGCTTAAAAGGCCTTTTAGCAGCACTTTTTTAGAGGTTTTTTAAGCAGGGTATTTACCTATGAGAGACATCTCTCTGAAGAGCCTTGATAAATCTTGTCGCAACATAAAGACCCTAAGGCATAGCAAATCTACTATCGACAAAATTTAGGGATCCTTTGGATCTACATAATTTTTATATTCCACTTAAGGAGGTTTGAGAGATGAAGCGTTTGGTAGTATTAACTTTTGTTGTGGCAATGTCTTTTGTAGTCAATGCCTACGCCCAGGAGTTAAAGATCGGAGCCGGTGCTGCGCCAACAGAGAATGTGCTGAAGCCCATTAAGGAGCCCTTTGAGAAGGCCACTGGTATCAAATTGCAGATAATATCCTCAGGCCCTAAGGTTGCCCTTGAGGACTTGCAAAAGGACGCTGTGCATGGTGCGGCGGCAGGTCTGTCCTTTGAGGACTGGATGGTCCTTATGAAGAAAGAGGGCTCTGAGGTGAAGGACCCCTCACAGTTTCAACAGTTTGTAATAGGCAAAGACAGGATCATTGTGCTCCTTCATAAGGACAACCCTATATCTAAGCTCTCAAAGGAGCAGCTTAAGGATATCTTCACAGGAAAGACCACAAACTGGAAGGATGTAGGGGGCAAGGATATGCCAATCATCATAGTATGGGGCAAGCTCATACCGGGCACAAACAGTCTCTTTGTAAAAAATATGCTTGATGGTGGCACGGTTGTTAAGGATATCCTTGAGGCAACCACGGCTGATGATGTAAAACACAATGTGGCCTCTAACCCCGAGGCAATTGGTATAGGACCAGTGGCAGTGCTGGACAACAAGGTCAAGTCACCAGAGACCCCTGAGATATCAAGGCCTATCATAATGCTTACAAAGGGCAAGCCCTCGGCAGAGGTTCAAAAGCTCCTTGATTTTATAAAGGGAGAGGGGCAGAAGTATATTAAATAACAGCACAATAACGACTATAGATAGGGAGAAAGTGGAAAAGGCAATACTTATAAGCTTGGCTTTGACTTTTCTTTCAATGTCTTTGCGCATGAGATAAGTGTTGCAGGTGGAGGGTGAATGTTGCTTATCACTAAGGGTGAGCCAACACCGGAGATCAAAAAATATTGGATTTCTTCAAAGGAAAAGGGGAAAGATATATTAAGGAGTGATCAATGACCATCAAATCAAAATTGACCCTCAATATTGTACTTGTGTTGGCAATCGTTGCTGCTGTGGCAATCACAAGTATTGTGGGCATGGGTTTTGTGAGGGGTAATCTGCTTAATCTTACTGAAAAAAGCACCCCCTTTCAGACGAGGACCCTTGAATTTCAGAAGTCCCTTAACGCCTGTGTAACAGAGATCATCAAGACTGCCGGCTCTGGCAGCCTTGATGAATTTAATAGACAAAAGGCCGCCTCACAGAAAGAACTGGAGGAGGTAAAAAAGAACCAACAGGCCCTCGAGTCGCTCACGTCCTCAAAGATACATACCTACGATGAACTCCATAAGGGGGCAACGGACATATTTGATGTTACAGCCAAACGCATTACGGCTGATGAAGAGGCAAGGAAGGCTCAGCGTTTCATTGCTGACAAGCTCAGGGAGGTCAATCAAAGGGTAAAGGACCTGGACAGTAAGATAAGAGGCCTCCAGACCCTTGCCAATGAGGCCTTCAATACCTCAATGGACAGCATGAAGAAGACGACAGGAAACCTTAGAAAGATAGAGATCTTCCGCAATCATATCAAAGACCTACAGATATACCTCAATGAGTTCAACAGGGCCACAGACAAAAGGACCCAGATTATAGTGAGAGGCAAGCTCAACGCCTCATTGACCAGACTCCATGAGAGTGATTATGGTAAGGCTAAGGCTGACATACAGTGGTTTTCAGACAAGATACAAGAACTCATCAAGGTCACTATGGCTAGTGCTGAAGGGGACTCAAAGGCAAAGATTGAAGGTCTAAATCGCGAGATAGGGGAGAAACTCTCGGTAATGATGCTCAATATAGAGCAGGATATTGCCCAGAACAGCGAGAAGTACTCTGCTGAAACCCGTAGGCAGACTGACTCCTTTTCAAATGCAAATGTAGCTACCAATATATTGACCATGTCCTCTGAGATAAGCGCCCTGGGGGCATCCATTGAGTCTTATACAAACAGACTCTTTACGGTCCAGACCTTAGAAGAGATAAACAATATTGAAGGTCTGCTTAAAAAGGCCTTCAACGACATTGAGGGCAGCCTAAAGCGGCTTGACCAAGCCCTGATTAGGATAGAGGCAAAGGCAGAGAGACAGATTGCACAATCAGCAAGCGCCTCTGTATCTTCAATAAAGGCTACCCTTTTTGCTGCAGAGGGGGTCATCTCAAAACTAAGAAATCAAATCGAGATGACAAGGCAGTCAAACATTGCCACAGATAATCTCAAGGCTATTGTCGCTAAGGAGATAGAGGCGGGTAAAAAGACCCTTTCTACTGCTCAGACCGATCAAGAAAAGGCAATAGCCCAGGTTAATAGGATAGTGACATTTACCACTACACTCATAATTGCTACAAGTATTATTGCCATAGTCCTTGGTATTGGCTTCGGTTTATGGGTGTATCGTTCTATAGGAAAACCTTTGAGTGAACTTACCTCAATCTCAGAGGATGTTTCAAAGGGCAACCTCAATGTTGAGATATGCCATAGACCTACTGACGAGATCGGGGAGGTGCAGTCTTCGATGTGTAAGATGGTATCTAGCATAAAAGATATAGTCAGCCAGATGACGGCAACCACCAGGATACTCGCTAAAAACGCAGACCTGCTCAGATCGACAGCGGTATCCTTAGAGGAGGAGACGCAGAACCAAACCTTACAGATAGAACAGTCGGCTACCGCAATGACCCAGATGGCGCAAACCACACAGGATGTGGCTAAGAATGCCAATAACACTGCTGAGGCAGCCATGAACATGAAGAGGATATCCTCTGAGAGCAAGTCTATCGTATCCTCTTCCCATGCCGAAATTGAGCGGTTCACAGAGATGGTAAGGCTTTCAGCGCAAAAGGTGGAGTCCCTTGGTGCTAAGTCTAAGGAGATTAGCAACATTATAACCCTTATCAAAGAGATTGCAGACCAGACGAATCTGCTTGCCCTTAACGCAGCCATTGAGGCTGCAAGGGCAGGGGAGCAGGGCAGGGGATTTGCTGTAGTTGCCGATAGTGTTAGGCAGCTTGCAGAGAGGACAACTGCCGCCGCTGATGACATATCAAAGACCGTGAACTCCATGCAGCAAGAGGTGCAGGAATCGGTAAAATACATGAACAGTGAAAAGGAATCCATAGACAAGGTAATAGATAGTATCAATAGGACTATAAAATCTATCGATGAAACAGTGGATTATGTAGAGCAGGTTGCTGATATGGTTCAACAGATAGCGGCAGCTACGGAGGAACAGTCAGTGGCCTATGAGGATGTATCGAAGAATATGGAAAAGATAGCCGTTATCGCAAGGCATATGCAAACAGGCTTTGCAGAGGTCAAAAGGGCTGCTGTGGATCTTGAAAAGATAGCCTCAGAATTGAAAGAGTCAGCAGGATGGTTTAAGGTTTAAAATAAAAGGAGAAGCAATGATTAAAGTATTGATAGTTGATGATTCTGCCTTTATGAGGAACGCCTTAACGAGTATGCTTTCCTCAGACCCTGAGATCAAGATAGTAGGCACCGCAAAGGATGGTCTTGATGCCCTTGACAAGATAAAGGAACTAAGGCCCGATGTAGTTACAATGGATGTAGAGATGCCAAGGATGGACGGCATTGCAGCCCTAAAAAAGATAATGGAGACCAACCCTTTGCCTGTCATAATGGTTAGCTCCCTGACCACTGAAGGGGCAAAGGTTACCTTAGAGGCCCTTGAGATTGGCGCCGTGGATTTTATACCTAAAAACCTATCTGAGTTGTCAATCAACATTGTCAAGATCAAGGAGATGCTTATTGAAAAGATCAAATATCTCGGTAAGAAGGGCGTTCCGAAGAAGGCAACTATCAGGAGACTTGCTCCTGCTGCACCCTCTACCCAAAAACCAAAAGAAACGATAATACAAACCCCCTCCCCTCTTGTTAGAACAACTGGAGACCGCAAGGTAGGTATTGTGGCTATAGGCACATCCACTGGAGGCCCAAAGGCCCTTCAGGAGATAATACCCCATCTACCAAAGGACTTTCCTGTACCCATAATCATTGCCCAGCATATGCCTGCCAACTTCACAGGGCCCTTTGCTGAGCGGTTGAATCAGTTAAGCCATATCAGGGTAAAAGAGGCTGAGGAGGGGGAAGTCATCAAGCCTGGCAGTGCTTACATTGCCCCTGGCAGGGGGCATATGAGGGTTAAAAGGCCAAGGGGTCTTGAAACCGTTTTGACTATCTCTGAAAACAAGGAGGAATACATATATCGTCCATCCGTTGACGCCATGATGTTATCGGTATCAGAGCTCTTCCCTGGCAGGGCATTAGGGGTAATACTTACAGGAATGGGCAATGATGGTTGCAAGGGCCTTCAGGCAATGAAGAAGACCGGGGCTCGTATATTTGCACAGAATGAAGAGAGTTGTGTGGTATATGGTATGCCCAAGGCGGTAGTTGATGCAGGCATTGCCGATAAGGTGTTACCCATAGAAGAGATTGCAGGGGAGATAATAAATTCAGTTTAGGGGGAAACATTGCAAGAATTAATCAAAAAAATCCTTTCTGTAAGCCTTAAGAAAAAGGTCCTCTTAGGCTATCTCTTTATGTCGATACTTATAATCTCCCTGTTTGGCCTTATGGTGCATAACATGATACAGGCCAAGACGGGTTATCAAACCATAAATGTTCGCAACAAAAAGATAGGCTCTGCCATGATGCTCAAGACAGAGATCAATGGCATAAGGGCGGCCTTCCTCAGGATGACCCTTGATAAAGATGAGGATATCTGGGACAACCAAGAGGCAGTGATAGAGAGGCTATCTAATAATGCCCTCAGACTGCTTGAGGATATAAAGGGCACAGGATATAAGGACAATATTTCCACTATAGAAAAGAACTTGTTGCCCTTCCTCAGCACCATACAAAGAGAGCTAATCCCTCTGGTCCGCAGTGGCAAGGCCCAAGAGGCCATGAAGATACTGTCAACAGCGCAGAATGAGAGGTCAAGGGCCTTTATCGCAGCCCTCGATGAGATCATAAAGGCAATGGAGACTGAGAACTTGCTGGCTATGGATGAGCTTGATAGACGCAACACCGAGACCATAGGTCGTTCTACCATTGTGTCCCTTGTAGTTTTTATAATTGCCTTTGCCTTTTCCTTTTGGTTTATAAACAACTATGTCATAAAGACCCTCCGCAGGGTAGGTGAGGCAGCACAGGCTGTGGCAAAGGGTGACCTGACAGCCCATGTAGAGATGAAGATAAAGGATGATTTTGGCAGGCTGGCTGATGATGTCAATAGGATAATAGACTCCATACAGGAGGCACTCAGGGATATCTCTCAGAAGACCTTTACCATACTCAATGATGTGACTAACATGTCCTTTGCTGCACAGGAGGTCTGTCACCGTGTAGATGTAGATCTGGAGAGGACCACCGCGGCAGCTACGGCAACGGAGCAGATGTCTTCGACCACAGCAGACATATCGAAAAACATACACAATCTCGCTAACTCTTCAGAGAGCGCAAGGAAGGCCTCCAGCAATGGCAAGGAGATGATTGCAAAGACAATTGCCTCCATTGACAGCGTGAATGCCCAGATAAATGAGTCCTCACAGAAGATAATAGAACTCGCCAGTTACTCAAGGAAGATTGATGATATTGTGTTGCTTATTAAAGATATAGCAGACCAGACAAATTTGCTTGCCCTCAATGCGGCCATTGAAGCGGCTCGTGCAGGGGAGCAGGGCAGGGGATTTGCTGTGGTTGCAGATGAGGTCAGGAAGCTTGCCCAGAGGACTGCTAACGCTACTGTTGAGATTAACAACATACTTAGTTCAATCAATAGGGGCACCTCAGAGGCTACAGAGATGATGAATAACGCTGTAGAGAAGGCGCAGGAGACCACAGGGGTTACTCAGCATCTGAATGCATCCTTTGAGGAGATATTTGAGGCCTTCAACAGGGTATCTGAGATGGCACAGCACATAGTATCTGCTGCAGAGCAGCAGGCCTCCACGGCCCAAGAGATTGCCCACAACCTCTCGAGCATTGCAGAGGACTCAAAGGAAAGCTCCTCCAATATCAAGACAATGGCATTGTCTTTTGGCAAGTTTACTGACAATGCAAAGTCATTTCTAAAGACCATCAATAACTTTAATGACCCCATCATCAGGATTGGTGTCCTCAAGGCAGACTACATACTATGGCTTAACAGGGCTATACAACTCATCGATTCTGACAATAAAATAATAAGTGAAGAGGTCAGTCCAGAGAAATCAAGGATGGGGAAATGGTATTATGGTGAAGGCATGTCCGTTTATAAGGAAAACCAAATCTTCAGGGCAATAGAGTCAATTCACAGAGAGTTTCATGAAAAGGGCAAAGAACTGATAGAGGCAGGTTGGAGAAAGGACCGTGAGTTGGTTAGAAAAAATCTGCAGCTTTGCCTCTCGTTGCTTCAGGATATATTTAGTCGTTTAGATAGATTGACAAATACTAATAGCCCCTTACTACAAAGCCCTGAGTAGCAGTAATGTTTTTATAGACACTTAAGATGCATAGAATACTCGTAATAGATGACGAAAAGGATGTAGCGGAGTTGCTTAGGGTCTTTTTTTCTACCCTTGGTTTTGATTCCACCCTTTGTCATGAGGGCAAGTCAGCCTTGGAAGTTATAGGAACTCAGGAGTTTTTTGCAGTTTTTTGTGATTATAAGTTGCCTGATATCAATGGTGCCGAGATATTTAAGGAGTTAAAGGGGCGCATACAAGGTGCTATGCCTCATTTTGTGCTTATGACAGGTTCAATATTGGATGAGGATGTGGGCAATCTTGTGGATAGCGAAAAGATAAGGTTCTTACAGAAGCCCTTTCTTCTTGAAGACTTACAATTACTAATCAAAGAACTAAAGGCAGGGTAAAATTATGAAACAAGAGGCCTTAGAGAAGATAATCCTTGAAACTATTGATATTCCGAGCCTACCACCTGTGGCAATGAAGGTGTTGCAGCTTATAAGCAACGATAGTTCATCCTTGGATGAGCTTGAAGACATACTGGAGAAGGATCAATCCTTTTCTGCAAGGCTTCTCAGGATTGCAAACTCACCTTACTATGGCAAAAACAGGAGCGTGGATTCCATCGGCAAGGCCATAATACTCATAGGATTCAACACGATGAAGTCCCTTGTGGTAGCAGCCTCTCTAAGGGACATGCATAGAAAGTTTGGTATCTTTGAACAGAAGTTATGGGAACATGGTCTTGCCGTATCCATAGCGGCCTCACAGATCGCTACAGATACGAAGATGCTCAAGCCCGATGAGGCCTTGGTGTGCGGGCTGGTGCATGATATGGGAAAGATTGTCTTAAATACTAGCCTCTCGGATACCTATTCTATGGTTATCGAAAGGATCTATGCTGAACAAGGGCTGTCCTTTATAGACATTGAGAATGAGATGCTTGGTTTTAATCATTGCAATGTGGGAGGGCTTATTGCAAGAAAATGGAAACTACCCAAGAACCTCGAAGCAGTTATTGAATTTCACCATACCGATAAGCCCCCTATTTTTGATGATCCCAGTTACGAGGCATCCTGTCAGTTAATAAGGATTGCTGATGCTATCTGCTTACATATAGGGATAGGCTTTAAGAGGGAGATAGATCTATACACCCTTGGCTTAGAGTATATCGGTTACAATGAAAAACAGGTGCAGGACCTCATTGAAAGGGTCAAAAAGGCTTATGTGGAGCAGAAGACCTCTCTAATGGAGTGAAAAATAATATTAACACAGGAGCCCCAATGAATAATGTCCTTGAAGAGGTTGATAGACGGGCGAATCTTGCCCTTTCAAATCAGATGGAGATGCTGATCTTTTACCTCGCCGATAATCAGCTTTACGGCATCAATGTCTTTAAGATAATAGAGATCCTTGAATGCCCAAAGACCATGACTAAAATGCCCCTTGCAAACGAGGCTGTATGCGGGACTGTAGATTTTAGGGGCAATCCTGTAACGGTTATAGACTTGGGTTTTGTTCTCGGGCTCCCACGGATAGATTACTCTGCACAGATTTGTTACATCGTGATTTGTGATTATAACAACTCCATAAATGGCTTTCTTATTGTCAATCCTGATTCACTCATCAACAGGAGCTGGGAAGATATAAAGAGCCCCTCAGGGCTACTGACAAAATCAGCCTATCTTACTGCCATTGCTTACACCGATAACAATGAGGCCATACAGATACTGGACATAGAAAAGGTGCTTGCCGAAATTATAGGCATAGACGATACCCTATCAAAGGAGTTCATTCCCTCTCAGGATGAAATCAGCAAAGTCAGACACAATGTGCTTGTCATAGACGATTCAAAGACTGCCAGGCAATTAATGGAGACTGTGCTTAATCAGATGGGAATTGGCTCTACAGCCTTTGACTCTGCCCTGAGCGCCATGGATATGTTTCAACAGAAACTCTCAGCAGGTGAAGATCTTAGAGGTCTTTATGGTTTGATTATATGCGACATAGAGATGCCCGGGATGGATGGATTCACCTTTGTGAGAAAGATGCGAGAAAATCCCGCCACCGCAGATATAAAGATAATCCTTCATAGCTCGCTGAGCAATCCATCTAATAAGCTAAAGGCAGAGCTCGTAGGGGCCACTGATTTTGTCGCAAAGTTTAGGCCCGATGAGTTGGCTAAGAGGGTGCTCTATCATCTTGGATTGTCCTGAATCAGATTCTTTATGAATAACAGATACAGAGCCATCATAAGGGCATTTAAAGACAAAGGGGTACTGATTATTGGAGACCTGATCCTTGATAGTTATATCTTTGGGAGGGTCAATAGGGTATCTCCTGAGGCGCCTGTTCCTGTAGTAGAGGTTACAGAAGAGGCCTATCGCCTTGGAGGGGCAGCCAATGTGGCGAACAATATCGCTGCCCTTGGCGGAAGGGTGACCCTTGCAGGCATAATTGGCAACGACAGTGGCGGAGAGGTCTTGAAGACCCTCTGCAATGACAAGGGCATATCAACAGAGGGATTCATTACAGAGGACAGGCCTACCACTGTGAAGACAAGGATCGTTGCCCATCAACAACAGATCACTCGAATTGATAGAGAAGACCCTTCACCGCTCAGTAAGTCTGTGGCCTCAAGGTTACTGACTTTTATCAAAAGAAACATATCTTATTATGATGGCATAATCATATCGGACTACAAAAAGGGCGTAGTAGATGAGACCTTGGTGAGGACAGTAGTGAGAAACGCTCAGGGCCGATTCCTATCCTTAGACCCAAAGACAGGCAATTTTCACTGCTATAAGGGTGTGTCCTTAATCACACCTAATCTCAAGGAGGCCTCTGAAGGCTCAGGCATCGACATAAGGGACGAGGCCACATTGAACAAGGCTGCCCAAAGCCTTATAAAGAGGCTCTCTTTGAAGTCACTGCTCATCACCAGGGGAGAAGAGGGCATGAGCCTGTTTGAGAGAGACCCAGAGGGTAAGGACATTACAATGAGCCATATACCTGCCACTGCCCGAAAGGTCTTCGATGTCACCGGTGCAGGAGACACCGTCATAGCGGTCATGACACTGGCCCACGTTAGTGGTGGCTCTTTAAGGGAGGCTGCAATAATGGCAAACTGCGCAGCAGGGATGGTGGTGGCAGAGGTGGGCACTGCCACGGTCAGTCCAGAGGGGTTATTACAATCCCTGTGTGCTACTGCTGGTAAAACCAATCTAACCTGCAGAAGAGCCCCTGATTAAAATCCCCTGGTGGCACAGGCATGGTGATCTAAGACACCTCCTTAGCCTGAAGGGTATAGCCAAGACCTTTATCTATTTCTAACACATCATATCCCATGGACAGAACTATATGCCTCATGCAATAGCACTATACTCTGGTGGTCTTGACAGTAGCCTGGCCATATTAACGCTACTTAGGCTTGGCGTGAAGGTGACGGCTGTGCACTTTATCACCTCCTTTGGTTGTGCTGTCTCAAGCAATGACCTTGTCAGACAGGCACAGAGGTATGGCTTTGAGCTCCTCACAGAGGATGTATCAGAGGAGTTTTTAGGGTTAGTTAAGAGACCTCTCTTTGGTTATGGCAAAAACATGAACCCCTGTATTGACTGTAAGATAATGATGTTACAAAGGGCTGGGGAGGTCATGAGGCAAAGAGGCGCAGATTGTGTGGCCACAGGGGAGGTAGTTGGTCAACGCCCTATGAGCCAGCAGAGACATATCTTTAATCTAATGGAGAAGAAAACAGACCTTAAGGGTTATATACTTAGACCCTTGAGCGCCCTATTGCTGCCTCCGACTATAGTTGAACAACGAGGGGACATAGACAGAAAGAGGCTTTACGGATTCTCAGGCCGATCAAGAAAGCCGCAGCTGGCCCTTGCAGAGGAGCTTGGTCTTCTGGAGTATCCTGCCCCTGCAGGTGGTTGCCTGCTTACGGAACCAAATTATTCAGGCCGCCTGAGGGAGCTTTTAGGGCACGACCCCAATCCCTCACTTAGGGATATAGAGATGCTGAGGATAGGTCGTCACTTTAGACTGCCTGGGGGTAGTAAGCTTATTATAGGCAGAAATGAGCAAGACAACAGCAGACTTAGGGATTTTATATCTGAAGACACAATTGTGCTTGAGACCTTGGAGGTTAAGGGCCCCCTTTGTGTTATCACAAATAGAATAGTCAGCGAAGAGGACCTTTTGAGGAGCGCTCATTTGTGTGCCCGTTATTCAGACGGCAGAGACAAAACATCAATTCCAGTGGCTGTAAGACAGGGAGATCATCTGAGAATAGTCAAGGCAAACCCCTTTGAGGGTGTGGGGTTACAATGCCTTATGATAAAGAATTAGGTAAGGCCTAATAGGTATGGAACAGGAAATACTTTATCTCTTTAATGTAAGCCTTGCAAGGCCATTTCTTGACCCGATCTTTAACCTTATCACAAACAAGGGCTATCTGCTTTTTTTGCCAATTCTTGTTTATATGGTGCTCCTTCAAAGGGATAGGACCTCAGCGGTTGTAAGCCTCGCCATTTTTTTTATAATCTTTGCCCTTAATGATTGGATATCCAATGAGCTCAAGTCCCTCTTTCAACGCCCTCGGCCATGCCTATCTATTGATTGGATTAGCAATACAATAGGCTGCTCCAATTCCTTTTCAATGCCTTCAAACCACGCATCTAACGCCTCTGCAGCGGCAGCAGCCCTTTACTATTATATTGGCAAGGCAAAGACTTCTTTAAGGGTAGTTAGGACTTTGCCTATTGTTATTGCCCTTTTAATATCCCTTTCGAGGCTCTATTTAGGTGTGCATTATCCCTCAGATGTATTGGCAGGCATAATCATTGGCATCGCAGTTGCCTGTATTGTAATCATTGCCTTTAAGGCGCTGCTATCCTATTACCAGAGAAGCCCTGTTGAGGCAGTCCTCTTGTTCCTTATTATAGGATCGAGTCTTTTCAGGATATATTACATAAGGCATGGGGGGATGGACCTCAGTCCCGATGAGGCACATTATTGGGAATGGTCCCGCAGGCTCGACTGGAGTTATTACTCTAAGGGGCCATTAGTTGCATGGATGATAAAGGCTGGCACATTAATATTTGGCAATACAGTAATGGCAATCAGACTCAATGCGGTAATACTTATGGCGCTTAGCGGTGTCATAATATACAAACTTACGAAGGATATGTTTATGGATGCCTTCCATGACCTTAGGCATTCTTACGGTACTGTCTTTGAAGGGTCTTTAGAACTCCTCTCAAAACAGGCTGGGCTTTTTGCCTTTGTATTGATTCAGACGATCCCCCTGTTTTCTGCCTTTGGCATTATATTCACCATAGACTCCCCGCTGATATTCTTCTGGACAGCATCGCTGTATCTGCTATGGAACATCAATGACACATCAAATCCTCTCAGACAATGGGCGTTGCTTGGGATTGCTGTGGGCTTAGGCATGTTAGCGAAATACACCATGGTCTTTTTTATAGGATGCACCTTTATCTATCTCGCGCTCTATGATCGCAGGGCACTTCTAAAGCCCTATCCTTACGCAGGGCTTTTTGTGAGTATGGTGGTCTTTAGTCCAGTTATCCTTTGGAACTATAAGCATGACTGGGTCACGCTGAAACACACCGCCAATATGGCAAATATAAACGCTGGGCTGGTTATAGAGTGGAAGCATATAATTGAGTTTATCGCCTCTCAGATAGGGATAATATCACCACTGTTGTTTTTTATGTTGATGGCATCTCTTTTTAAGATAAGAGGGCTGATACAGGGGAGGATCTCAGGATTTCTGCTGTGTTTTTGTATCCCTGTCCTGTTGTTCTTTCTGATTAAGTCTGTGCAGGGCAAGGTGCAGGCAAACTGGGCACTGCCGAGCTACGTAGGGGCAATCATTGTCCTATCAATCGTATCTACATTCAAGATATTTATACAAGGCAATAAGGGTTATCTGAGGCTGCTCATTGTGGGTCTGGCATTGGCAGGGCTTATAAATATCCTTGGCCTTTATCCCCAACTGATTAATCTACCGCCCAAGTATGACCCCTCAGCAAGGCTCAGGGGCTGGTCAATGCTTGCTTCGGAGATAGACAATAATATCCTTAATAGACTTAAAAAGGATGTCCCATTAATTATCTTTACCCCTGATTATCAGCTCTCCAGCGAACT
>CALEDV010000053.1 GCA_937949555.1 uncultured bacterium
TCAGCACACCCTCTTACTCCTATCGGCAATTTAAGGTGTAATTAGATGGTTATGCTTTGTCCTTCTTTAAGCATCCAGATATTTTTCATCTTTAGGCCTGCAAGGTCTTTTTTTATCTTTGGCAGCAATTGTGGTTTTGGATGGGTAATGTAGATCCTTTCTGGAGGTGGAGATATCTTTTTAAGTTCAATACTCATCAATTCTGAGGTTAAATGCCCTGTTATCAGCGCCATCTCTTTCATGCTATTTGGGAAAGAAACCTCTATGATGAGGACATTTAATCGCCTGCCATGCAACATTTCCCAGGTGCGGTCTGTTGGTCCTGTGTCACCAGTAAAAAACAAGGTTCGTCCAGCAGTATCCTCTATCAGGTATCCTACAGCAGGCACCGAGTGATTGACCTTCAGGGCAGTGAAAGTCAATTGCCCTGATACAAAAGGTATGCCCTCTTTCAAAGGGGCAAGCCTTATAATTGCGTTATTAGGGTGTGGTATAACTGTAAAGTCAGGCCACAAAGAGGTGTTTAGTAGATTTTCTTTTATTGCCTGTATAACTGACTTTATGCTTAGCACATCAACCTTATGGTTGGGCTTTTTCATTATAAGATTATCTGCAAGGAAGGGGATCCCTTTTATGTGGTCAAGATGGGCATGGGTGATGAATATCTGTTCTATCTTCCACTGGCTCTTTTCGTTGAGCATACTGGTTATGCTTCCTGCATCTATTGCCACCCTCTGGTCAATAAGAAAACTTGTTGGGTTATGACCAGGTAATTCAGCCCCTGAACAGCCAAGGACCTTCAATTTCATTTTATAATCCTCTCTTGTTCTTGAATTTTGTTGTAAGCATTTAAAAAGGCCTTTGCAACTTCTCCATCATATTCTATCCACATTTTTTCCCTAATCTCTTTCAGTGCATCTTCTTGACTGTATTGTTGAGTGCATACCATCGTATCAAAAGAATCAGCTACGGATACTATCCTTGCATAGAAGGGTATCTCATCGCCCTGTAAATGATCTGGATAACCGCTTCCATTAAAGAGTTCATGGTGGTGTTTGACAGCGGGAATAATATCCTTAAGGGATTTTATATGTCCCAATATTTCGGCTCCGTAAAGGGGATGCATATTCATTATGTGCTGCTCATGATAGTTGAGTCTTTTAGATTTATTCAAGATCTCATCGGTCATTGCAATCTTTCCAATATCATGCAGCAGGGAGGCAAGTTTGAGGTTTATGGTGTCTTTTCCTGATAGAGACAGTTCTTTACCTATTGCCATACAGTATTTAGTAACTCTCTTTGTATGTCCTGCTGTAGAGAGGTCGCGTTTTTCAACAGCCTCTGTAAGTGTATATATGATTGAGTAAAAGGTCTCCCGTAGCTCCTCATAGAGCAGCGCATTTTCAATGGCTATTGCAACCTGATTTGCAAGGGCTGAGAGGAGTTCTAAATCCTCAGAGGTAAACACCCCATCAAGCTTGTTTATTACCTGAAGCGCCCCAAGCACCTTATGCTTGGTCAAGAGTGGAACACAGATCATATTTCTTGTTGTAAAGCCAGTCTTATTGTCTGACTGCCTGAAAAATCTCTTGTCGGACTGCACATCATTAATAATCTGCGGTTTTTTGTTCTCAAGGACCCATCCTGCAATGCCTTGCCCCTTTTTTAGTCTTATTGTCTTTATCTCTGTGCCTCTATCTCCAAGGGCAGTATCAAAATACAGTTCTCCGGTTTGAGCGTCAACCATCAAGATGCTGCCAGCCTCAGCATTCAGTAGTTTTAAGGCTGCATCCACAGCCCTTTTTCTTATCTCGGCTATCTCAAGGGAAGAGTTGACAAGCCCAGAAAGGAGTATAAGAATATTTAGCTTTTCAATGTTTAGATTCTGCATAGTTTGTTGATTATATCAGATAGGGACTTGAGTTGCAATTGTTGCCCTTTTGCATTATAATGTTCAGAATTTTTTAAACACATCTGAGGGGTAACGCTGTGAATTTATTAAAGGCAGCTTTGGCGTGGTTCTTTATCATTAACCTCTTTTGCCCCTTTTTGTATGCCTCCTGGCAGGAGGATTTGCAAAGGGGTATCAATGAATACAGATCCGAAAACTATGAGGAGGCCTTTGAATACCTCTACAAGGCAAGACAAGACAATAGATCCTCTCCAGTAGTAGCCTTTTACCTAGGCCTTGTATATAAACAAACGGGAGATTATCCAAAGGCATCAGAGTATTTCGAGGAGGCCTTGAGGCTTAAGCCTCCTGTGGTAGAGGCCTATGGTGAGCTTATTGAGATGCTATATAGCCTTGACAGGACAAAAGATGCATTGCACTGGATCTCAAAGGCTGAGCAGCAGGGAATTGAACCGGGAAAGATAGGTTTTCTAAAGGGCCTTGTTTACAATAAGATTAATGAACCTGATAAGGCTATTGAAGCCTTTCAGAAGGTAAAGAGAGATGATCCCCGCACATCGCAGGCAGCAGACCTTCAGATAGCTATTGCATACACAAAACAAAGGAAGATCAGTCAGGCAATCCAGAGCCTCAAAGCTGTGGTGTCTAGTAATCCGAATACGGATATTGCCCAGTTTGCAAGGGAATATGAAAATGCCTTTACAAAGTCTATGGAAGGATACAGACCCTTAAGGTTGTCTGCAGCGCTTTCTTATCTCTATGACACTAATGTTACCGCAAAACCATCTACTGATGTTGGGCTGCCGCCCTCAGAGGAAAAAGACAGCGCGATCATGGGTAACCTAAACATCAACTTTAATCCACTCACAGAGGGCAACTTGTATTTTTCAGCCCAATATGCCCTTTCTGGAACCTTCTATCGTAAGCTCAGCGATTACAACTCCCTTAGCCAGTCTGTAACGATAACACCTGGGTATAATCTCAACTGGGGTTTTGCATCTATACCAATTTCTTATAACCATAATCTTCTGAATGGCAAAGGGTACATGGCTTTATCCTCTGTAAAACCAACGCTCGGCATCTTGTCAAGCACAGGACAAATACTGTCCTTGTCTCTGGGATACTCACATAGAAACATGTTGCAGGAGCCTTATGACAGCGACGAGGAGAGGGACGCAAATATATTGCAAGGGGGAGTGGGTTATATGTATCCCTTTAGTGATGGGAGAGGGTTATTGAGCATCAGGGGTGAGTATGTGATCGACAATGCAAAGGGCGTTAATTGGAAAAACAAAGGTACAAGGTTCAACGTATCTTTGATAGTGCCTGTTAGAGAAAAGGTTGACCTTTTGTTCTCAGGTGATGCCTTTATGCAGGACTACAAAAACGAACACACTATCTTTCTTGTTAAAAGGAGTGACAAGACCTACACTTTAAATGCTGGTTTTTCATGGGAATTTGTCCGCAGTTTTTATGTAAATTCACAGGTTATCTATACAAAGGCACAGTCTAATATACCACTGTATGATTATCAAAAATTTATACTAAGCGCTGGTTTAGAATACAGATTCTAACAGGAGATACTGCCATGGGGAGATTAAATAGGGCATATAACTATTTGTGGGGGTTGATGGTCTTTACACTTTTGAGTTCGATTCACATTGGATCCATAGTGTGGGCAACTGAGACCATTGGCAAAGTAAACCTCATAGAAGGGTCAGTGGATATCCTCAAGGAGGGGAAACTACCAGCTGTGGTTGCTCAACAGGGAATGCCTGTGTCGTTGAAGGATGTTATAAGGACAAAGGCAGATTCAAAGGTTGAGATACTGTTTAATGATGGGAATATCATCAGGTTGGCACCTAAGACAAGGGTAGATGTAGCCGAGTATGTCTCAACGGATAAGGATACAAAGAGCGTAGTAAAGGTTCCAAGGGGAAAGATGCAGGCGGTAGTGGCCCCTATAAATGTAAACAAGATCAATCTCAATCCAGATAAGAATAGGTTTGAGGTTCATACTCCCAATGCAGTGGCCGCTGTAAGGGGCACAAACTTCTTTGCCTTTCATAGTGGACAGATATCTGGGGTGCTTGTCCAGCAAGGGGTTGTAGTATCTTACAATCCCGCTTTTCCTAATCAGACAGTTACTTTAACAGCAAACACAATGACTATTGTTACTCCAGGCTCTCCACCACAACCACCAAAACCTGTATCAGAGACCGAAATAAATAGAAACAATAATGACGTAACCCCTGCACAACAGGCCCAGTCTCAGATGCAAGGTCAAGGTGAAGATGCAGGCAGTGCACCAGGTAAGGCAGGTCAACAGGGTCAAGGCGCCACTTCTGGTCAAGGCACGCAGGGACAGGGTCAATCACAAATAGCTATGGGTGGAGTTGTAGGTGAAAGTGGTCTAACAGGCACATTTTCTGGAGGAGGCGCCCCACAAATCACAATACCTGTGGTTATTGACACAACAAATATTGCTGGGGGCACAGGGGGGTCATCAGTAGGAGGTAGTGGAGGCCCAATACCAAACCCTAACCCTATGTCTAATCCCATAGAACCACCTGTTCCACCGCCGCCACCACCGCCACCACCACCGCCAACACCAACTCCAACTCCAACACCTACACCAACACCTACACCAAC
>CALEDV010000054.1 GCA_937949555.1 uncultured bacterium
GTGAATAGCGATGTTTTGGCAACAGTTCTTTGCGACTGAAGCGTTAAACAGCAGTAGTTGTTTGAACCCCAAGGGTGAGTTTTACTGCTGTAGCGTAAGGAGCATTAGAACTGTCAAAACAGAGCTTCTGAAGGAAAGAGACTTATCCTTATGGCTGGATCTTGGAATTATCAAGTTTTACGGTTATAGCTTAGATGAAGCGGTGTATTAATGTTATAATAGGCAGATTAAATTTGTTGATTTCTATTAATCGTTATGTCAATACCCTCAATAAAGGATAAGTTCAGTGAGCTAAGTTCTCTCGGGAAGAGGGCTTTTATCCCCTACATTATGGCTGGGGATCCATCCCTTGAGGATACTCTAAAGAGGATGCAGCTCCTTCAGGACTGTGGGGCCGATATTATTGAGCTTGGGGTGCCTTTCTCTGACCCCCTTGCCGATGGGCCTACAATTCAGGCAGCAGCGGCAAGGGCATTGAGCAAAGGGATAAGTCTCAGGAAAATACTGTCTTTTGTTAAGGGAATCAGGGGGCAGATATCTGTACCTATTGTCTTAATGACTTACTATAATCCTGTGTTTAAATATGGAGAGGATATTTTTTTAAAGGATGCCTTAGAGGCTGGTATTGGAGGGCTTATTATCCCAGACCTTACTGCTGAGGAGTCCCTTGTTTTTGTGGATAAGGCAAGGAGGCTTAATATAGACACCATATTCCTCATAGCCCCTACATCTACAGAGGACCGCATTGTAAAGATATCCTCCCTGTGCAGCGGCTTCATATACTATGTCTCTATAACTGGCATTACAGGCGCAAAGCTTGAGCTGCCCGAGGACTTTTACAGTCAGTTAAGGCTGATTAGGGCATCCTCTGATCTGCCAATAGCCGTTGGATTTGGCATATCCAGCCCTGAAGAGGCCGCTAACCTATCAAAGCATGTCAATGGTGTGATTATTGGAAGCGCTATTGTTAAAAGCTTCTATCAGGATCCGCCAAAGAGTACCGAGAATTATTTGCATAATCTTAGAGAGGCAATAGGGAACTGACCCAATGGAATGGTTTAAGAAAAAGAAGGAGATAAAGACGGAGAAGAAGATAAAGATACCCGAAGGACTTTGGGTAAAGTGTGATCACTGTAAGGATATAATCTACAAGAAAGAGATAGAGAAGAATCTCAAGGTCTGCCCAAAGTGTAATTATCACTTTAGGGTTGTAGCCACCGAACGTATAGCCCAACTCTGCGATGAAGGCGCCTTCACAGAGATGGACCGTGATATGGTTACTACAGACCCTTTGAATTTCGAGGATTCTAAGCCCTACAAAAAAAGGATTCAAGACAGTGTAGAGTCTCTGGAGATCAAGGAGGCCCTTGTTTACGGACTTGCCTCTATACATACAAGAGATGTGGTGCTTGCGGTGATGGATTTTTCATTTATGGGCGGCAGTATGGGCTCTGTGGTAGGTGAAAAACTGACCAGAGCTGCAGAACTCGCCCTTGAAAAGAGGCTGCCCTTTGTTACAGTGTCTTCCTCTGGAGGGGCAAGGATGCAGGAAGGAATGTTTTCCCTAATGCAGATGGCAAAGGTCTCCGCGGCTATATCAAGGCTTAAAGAGACCAATGTATTATTTATATCAG
The DNA here is from genome assembly GCA_937949555.1 of uncultured bacterium. Lineage (GTDB taxonomy): Bacteria > Nitrospirota > Thermodesulfovibrionia > Thermodesulfovibrionales > Dissulfurispiraceae > DUZI01. The sequence goes on from CALEDV010000054.1 coordinate 1,635, forward strand.
TGCTTGCTGATCCAACCTTTGGAGGAGTCACTGCAAGTTTTGCAATGCTTGGTGATGTAATTATTGCAGAACCAAAGAGCCTCATTGGGTTTGCAGGTCCCAGGGTAATAGAACAAACAATCAAGCAGCAGCTTCCCGCAAATTTTCAACGTGCCGAATTTCTCCTTGAACATGGAATGGTGGACATGATTGTAGAACGCAAGGACCTGAGACAAACCCTCTTTAAGCTAATAGGTCATTTCATGCCACTGGGTTCTGGAAAGACGATTGCCCAATAGATGGACTATTCAAAGGTCCTTGAGTTTATATATGGACTCCAGAAGCATGGAGTAAAGCTTGGCTTAGAAAGGATAAGGCTTATTGCAGGACTTCTTGGCAATCCCCACAACTCTTATTCCTCTGTCCATATCGCTGGAACAAATGGTAAGGGATCTGTCTCTGCAATCATATGCTCAATAATAAATAGCGCTGGATTCAAGACAGGACTGTTCACATCCCCTCACATCCTTAGCTTTACTGAGAGGATAAGGGTAGATAAGGCAGAGATAACAGAGCAGGAAGTAATACAATATGCCCATAATATAAGGCATGTTTTAGAGAAAAACAGGATTGAAGGCACTACCTTTTTTGAATTTGTTACTGCCCTTGCTATGCTCTATTTTGCAGACCGTTCGGTCCAGTGCGGGGTGTTTGAAACAGGGATGGGCGGGAGGTTGGACGCAACCAATATACTTAATCCAGAGGTATCAGTAATTACAAGGATTGGACTGGATCACCAAGAATTCCTTGGGGAGACCCTTGCAAAAATAGCCTTTGAAAAGGCTGGCATTATAAAGCCCAATATCCCAGTAGTCTGCTCCTGTCAGCTCCAGGATGCAATGGATGTGCTCTCAAAAAGGGCTCAGCTCCTCAATGCGCCAATGTACATTTATGGTAGGGATTTTTCAGCCCGATTGAATGACTCCTCCCTTAAGGGCATTTCCTTTGATTTTACAGGGCCCTTGAATATTGAGAATCTCTTTCTCCCCCTTTCAGGAAATCACCAGAGTGAAAACGCAGCAACTGCAATCATGTGCTGCTGTCTTTACTTGGCTAAACTGTTTAGCCAAAGGGAATTGGAGGGCATCATAAGAAAGGGGCTTGCCGATACGGTATGGCCCGGAAGGCTACAGTTTCTTTCTGGGAAACCCCAGATATTGATTGACGGGGCGCACAATCCAGAGGCTGCCCAATCGCTTGCATTTTTTATAAAGTCCCATCTTTCTATGGGGAAAATAATCTTTGTTATAGGCATAATGTCTGACAAAGACGCACCAGGTATCCTCAACAATCTTCTCCCCCTGGCAGATAAAACAATCTTTGCCTCTCCCAAATATGATAGGGCTGCTTCACCTAACAGTTTATTGGAGATTGCCCGTAAGATTGGGTTTGATAATGCCGAGACTGCAACATCGATTAAAGAGGCGCTGCACAGGGCTTTTTCTCTTTGTAACAGTACTTTTAGTGATTACAAGCTAATTAATGTTCCTCTCTCAGATAACCTTGATCCCCATGAGCCATTGATAGTAATCACTGGTTCTTTCTATGTTCTTGGAGAGGCCCTTGAGGCAATGGGCGCAGTATCTGCCCTTGGAAATCTCAGGGAGACTATGTCTGCGCATTATCAATGAGGATAGCTAAATGAAAATCATGATTCTTATATTGTATCTGCTGGTTATTATGCTGCCAGCGGATATATCTGCCCTTACAATAACCGCTGATTCCCTGACCCACCATGCAAAGGAGGACAAGTATGAACTTGTAGGGAATGTGGTGCTCAAATATAAAGATGCAGTAATTAAATCACAAAGGGCTGTGGTGTATGGGGCATCGCTGGATGTTATAGCCGAAGGCATGGTCTTCTATGAAGATAAGGAATCGTTCATTAACGCCCAAAGGGTGGAACTTAATATGCACACAAAGACCGGTGAGTTGCTTAGGGCAGTGATATTCTTCAAGGAGGGCAATTACTGGATTGTATCGGACAATCTTAAGAAGATATCAGAGGATCGTTACTTTGCTGCTTCAGCCAGATTTACAACCTGTAATCCCTCGGTCTCTGATCCTGTTCAATATACCTATGAGAAGGCACAGGAGGAAAGATATGACTGGTGTTTTAAGGGCAGGGAGGTTGACATAGAGATAGGTAGGAACATCAGAGCCAGTCATGTATCATACAATATCAAGAATACCCCTGTGGGATATTCACCAAAGGTATGGGCTCCAATTAATACAGAAAGGTCTTCAGGGCTGCTAATGCCTTCGATAGGCAACAGCTCGCAGAGGGGCATCAGATTTGCTCCAGCCTTTTTTTGGGCCATTGGTGAGGACAGGGATATTACCTTTGGATTAGATTATTACAGCCGAAGGGGTTTAGGGAAATCTCTTCAGTTCAGGTACCTTGAACCTCAGGGAAAGGGCGAGCTAAATATCTATCACCTGCATGATAGGGTTATGAATGACACTCAACTGCAAGTAACTGCTCAGCAGCACAGCAGGGGCGATAGATTTAGCGAGTATGTTGATATAAACTACGCGAGAAGTCTTGAGATGTTCAAAGAGTACAACTACAACAACCTTGATAGGACCCAGCGCTTTTTACAGTCCTCCGCTGAGGCAGGTATTGGGTTTGGCAACAGCAGGCTATTTTTACTAGGTCAGTACTGGATAGATATGAAGCAAAGCGACTCCTATGTGCCCCAAAGGCTACCGGAGCTTGGATATGTGCTGCATCCTGTGAGGGTTGGAGATTTTGTGTTTGATATGGAGTCAAGTCTGTCTAACTTTTATAGCAAAGAGGGGTTAAGGGCTCAAAGGTTTGACCTAATGCCCACAGTGTCTCATGCCTTTGGTGACGCCGTGAGGTTTTATCAGTCCTTGTCCCTTAGGGAAACTGCCTATAACCTCCATAACTCCCCTGAGGGTACATCAACCAGACACAGGGAGACCTTGAGTTATAAAGCCGAGGCATTGAGCAGATTTGTAAGGCGCTATGATGCCTTTGAGCATATTGTAGAGCCTTCTCTGCAATACCTCTTTATACCTGACCGCTATGCAATGCCCGTATTTGATTCTGTTGAGGAATTTAACAATATCTCAAGGGTAGGCATTTCCCTGCTCAACCTCTTGAGGTTTAGAGATTCCTCTTTAGCAGCAAGGATTACCCAGCTCTATAACACAAAGGAAACCGAAGGTGCCAATCCTCTTGGCTACACGCTTTTTCAAGGCGCCTTTATTAGTAAGCCCTTTACCTTGAGGCTTGAGACATCCTATGACTTCGACCAAAACAGTCTGCAAACCTTTTATGCTGATCTGATATTTCCTGTAAGTGACAGGCTTAATATTGTATTAGGAGAGCGTTACTCAAGGCAGGACAATATAATGCAATACAGAACTGCAATTGATACCGTGCTGTCGAAGAATTGGGCACTGGGTGCTAATGTAGGATATGATGCAAAGGGAGGGGGACTCAGAGACTCAGCCCTGAATATCAAATACACTGAACAATGCTGGTCAGTCCTCTTCACCATTACAAGACGCCCAAGATACAATGATGAAAATGCTGATTACGGTCTTTTTGTGATGATGGAGCTAAAGGGGATTGGAGGCATTGGTAAGCGATGAATCTACTTGTTAATCTCAACAAAAGGACTGGAATAACCTCAAATGAAGCCTTAATCGAGACAAAAAGGGCATTTAATGTAAGGAAGGCCGGACATGGAGGCACACTGGATCCCCTTGCAGAGGGGGTTTTGATTATTGCCCTGAATGAAGCAACAAAGATATTGCCCTATCTGTCAGGTCTTGATAAGGAATACCTATTTACTGCCCATTTAGGGGTTATTACAGAGACCTTTGATGCAGAGGGAGCTGTTGTTGAAGAGAGAAGCCTCTCCGGGCTGAAAGAATCTCTAATAGAGGAGGTGCTTGTTAAATTTACTGGCAATATAACCCAGAGGCCTCCGAGGTATTCGGCTATAAAATTGCGTGGCAGGCCCCTTTATGACTATGCAAGAAAGGGCATAGTAGTTGAACCTGCCCCTAGGACTGTCTCAATCCATAAAATTAAACTTGTGGACTGCTCAATGCCCTTTGTTACCTTTAGGGTTGTTTGCTCTACTGGCACCTATATTCGTTCTCTATGCCATGACATTGGGCTTGCCTTGGGAGTAGGGGCGCACATTGCCATGCTCAGGAGGACCAAGATAGGCCCCTTTAACCTTGACAATGCTACCGCTATTGAACACCTTCCGAAGGGTAAATTGGGTTTGTTTTCAATTGATGATGCCCTGAGTCACATGCCCTATCTTCAGTTGCCAAAAGATTTAACAGTCCTTGCACAACAAGGGGTGCCAATAGAGTTAACAAGATTAGGCGGAATCCCTCAAGACCTGCACAATAGATTCAAGGATGATGCAGAGAAACCCTGTATGATAAGGCTGCTTGATGAAAGGCACCAGACCTTTGCAATAGGGCAGGCAAGCGGCGCTAAAATAAAGATCAAAAGGGTTTTACACCTTAAAGGGTGAAAGGGGTCAATTCTTTATTCATTGATTAAAAGAATTTGTCGAAGGTATAACCCATCTTTTTTACAGTTGCAAAAAATATTTATCTTGGGACTAAGATTGGACTAAGATTGCCGAAGCCCATTGGCAATGTGTCATTGCTGCGTAAGCAGGAATCCATATCCTTTAGTCTTTTGTATTCCCCTTTGCAGGAATGATAGGCAGACCTTGTCCTAACCCCTCCCGAGCAACAGATCAGCAGCATGCAGCAAGGAATTACTCCAAAAATTGTTAATAATAAATAATTGATCCCATAGACTACTTAAGGGCCTGCTGACTCTAACCCGCAAAATAGTCTCATTGAATATCTCAAAATATATTGATATTGAAGTGGTTTGACTGATATATTAAGTTATGAAAGAAAATATTTCACCCTATGAAATAAAATACAAAAAGCGTAGAATAGCTCCAAAACTCAGGAAGGCCATAAAAAATTTCCCAGTGGCTGTAGTGAGTGGTGCCAGGCAGGTCGGCAAAAGCACCATGCTGAAACACGAGTTCTCCGACTTTGTCTATCTAACTATGGATGATTATGATGTAATCGAGAGGGCCAAGCTCGACCCCCTCTCGCTTTGGAGGGATAAAGACCATATCATCATTGATGAGGCTCAAAAAGCACCAGATATATTCAATGCCATAAAGCTTACTGTTGACACAGACAGAAAAAAGCGATTTATATTGTCAGGCTCCTCCAATCTCCTGCTGATGCAAAAAATCACCGAATCCCTCGCGGGAAGGGCCATCTATTTCGACCTCCTGCCTATAACCTATGGCGAGACTCAAGGCATACTTGCGCCTGTAAATTTCTTTCCCTTGTGGGATACGGATTTTATTGAAAAAGAAAGGCCAGTGAAAAATCTTTCTCCAGTGCCCTTTATGCTCAAGGGGTTTATGCCCTCTTTGTTGACTATAAAAGACCACGCAGACGTTTTGCTCTGGCTTGAGGGGTATGTAAAGACATATCTCGAAAGGGACCTGAGGGAACTTTCGCAGGTAGATTCTTTAATAGAATTTCGCAAGGTCATGCAGACACTGGCTCTGAGAACAGGCAATGTACTGAATCAAGCTGATGTTTCAAAAGACAGTGGCATTAGTCATCCGACTACCCATCGCTATATAAAACTCCTTGAGATCTCTAATATCATTCAGAGAATCCCTGCTTTTTTCAGTAGCCACACAAAGCGCATAGTGAAATCTCCAAAGATTTTTTATGTTGACCCTGCATTAAGCATATTTCTGTCCGGATACTTCGATGAAGAGTCCCTACGTAGCTGTCGTGAACTGGGCAATTATTTTGAGACTATGGCATACCTCCATTTAAGAGGTCTCAGCGAGATAATGACTCCTCGGGCAAGCCTTAATTACTGGAGGACAACCACAGGAAAGGAGGTCGATTTTGTCCTGGAATATGGCAAGAAGCTGCTCGCCCTCGAGGTAAAAATGACAGACAATCCATCAACCCGGGATATTAAAAACCTGCTGCTGTTTTTGGAAGAATATCCTAAGACCGTCAGGGGAGTTTTACTGCACAGTGGCACTGCTATAAAATGGCTCCATTCAAAGATTATTGCCGTACCATGGTGGTGGATTGATTGCTGAAAAGGAATCGAAGGGGTCAATTCTTTATTATTGAATAAAAAAGTTGTTGAAGGGATAACCCATCTTTTACCTTAAATTGCCGATAGGAGTAAGGGGGTGTGCTGAAAAGGCCTTATTGCCACACCTCTTTACGAGACCTCTGGACCTTCACAGATAATGCCAAACTAATCACCTCTTGGTGACTGAATGACCTATGGCCCTTTTTAATAAACCCTGTGGCAGTATAAAGGCTTTCAGACATGCCCTCTTACTCTTACAGGTTTCTATCGGCAATTTTGTTTTTTTTACAGCTGCAAAAAATGGTTATCTTGAGACTAAGATTGCCGAAGCCATTGGCAATGGGCCATTGCTGCGTAAATGGTTGACTCCATATTAGACCATACAGAGCAGATTGTAAATAGAAGGCTCAAGGAGACACAAGAGGTAACCAAGGGTTTGTTTGAAATGCCTTTTTTAGTGCAACCTCCCTTGATGCTGAGGATTTCTTTTAATCATAGAAAGCGCCTTGTCCTTGCAACTATAATTCAAAGGGTAAAGCTCCCGTTGAACATAGCCGTGCTCTCAGAGGGTTTTGGGTTTATATCAAAACCATTGAAATAGAGGCTGTGGCGAAGAGGATTTGTGAGATTTTAGACCCTGCTTGAGGCAAAAGTATCCTTGCCTGTAATAACCCTATCCCTTCCATTTTCCACCCTTGAATCTAAGCGCCATAAGAAGTCCTTGTATTATCATAGATAGAATCATCGCAGTCCAGACACCCCTTGAACCCCATTCCCAATATACAGCCATTGTCCATGCAAGGGGTATTCGGATAATCCACATGCAAAATATGATTATCCTCATGACTCCCCTGGTATCGCCTGCTCCCTGCATTGCCCCCGCAAGCACTACTGCCAATGCCATAAAGGGCTCCACAGGCAGATTATAATATAGATATCTTGTGGTCTCCTTCTGTACCTGAGCATCCATACTCACATAGGCTGCAATAAGGGGGGCTGCAATGAATATGGCTGTAGAGATTACACTTACAATGGCAATGCCTGCAAGGGTAATCATCCAAGCGGTTTTCTCTGCCCTCTGAACTTTACCTGCGCCAAGGTTTTGCCCTGTTAGGACCGATGCCGCCATATTAAGGGCAAAGGCAGGAAGATAGATTATTGCCTCTATTCTAAGGCCATTTGTGAGTGCAGCAAGGGATTCAACCCCTCCTTGCTCAAGTCTGCCGAGGATGCCCATTAGCATAAGTGTGCCAGAATGCCAAGCTATCTGCATTAGTGCGCTGGGCCAGCCTATGGAAACAATGCTGATAAGGTCTCCTCTGTGAAGCTTTATCCTCCCCCTATAAAATCCATCCCATTCTTGAGATTTAAATTGTAATAGGCTCAACAATGCACCACAAAGGGTAGCCAGTACAAGGGCAAAGGCAAGACCTTGTGCGCCAAAACCACTGAAGGGTCCTATACCAAAGGCAAGGGGAAATATGAGGACGATGTTAATTGCATTCATTATAATCATAACAACCATAGACTGCTTAGCCTTTCCAGTAGCCCTGAGAAGGGAGTTTGCAATAATAACTATGTAGTTATTGCCAAGGGCAAAGGCATAGAACTGAAGCAGTGAGATGGAGAGATCCTGTATTGCACTGGGAAAGCCGGCAAGGGAGACTATCGCCTGGCCGAATAAAAAGAGGATGCTAATTATCAATAAAGACACTATTATGCCGCAAAAAAGCGCCTGTCTTGCTATCTCCACTGCCCTTCTGTCTTCTCCTGCACCTACGGCCTTTGAGACAAGTGATAAGGTTCCTATGCCTATAGCGTTTGCAAACACCGTAAGGAAAAATAGTATCTGCATACAGAATCCCACAGAGGCCTGGACCTCGGTACCCAGTTTTCCAGCGGCATAAATATCGGTAATGCCCAATATGAAATTACCAAGCATGATAATTACCATGGGCCAGGATATAGTCCATATAGAGAGCCAGATATTACCTTTTGTTAGGGAATTGTCCATGATGCTGAGTATAACTAAAATTATAAAAGGCCGCTATAAAAAAAACGCTATATGCCCTTGAGGATAATAGGGCAATAAAGGCCGGTAGGGCTTAATTAAGCATGAATATGATGAATGAGGGAGTCTTCAAGGCATATTTTATATAGGACAAGGGCGAAGGTCTGCTGAAGCTTTATGGTTACTTCATGTAATCGCTTATCAAGCCCTTGTAGGTCCTTCTCTGCTCTTGGGGCGTTGGCTCGGTGGAATCAGGAAACAGTGAAAGTTGGGGATTCATACCCTCTGAAGAGACAGTATCAGGGCTTTTGTCAAAATATAAGGGGTGGTTTTGAAGGTCCTGGTCCTTTTTCTGGAAGGTAAACTCAAGGGCTATACCGTTTGGATCAAAGGTGTATATGGAATGGATGATGCCGTGATCAATGACCTCTGATATCCACTCCCCATTGGATTGAAATCTGTCTTTTAGACGCCAGAGTTCCTCTTCTGAGTCAACCTCAAAGGCTATATGGTCAAAGACGAAGGGGCCCCTTTGCACCCTGCCAGGGTCCTTTTCATGGACTGGTTCAACACCCTCCCACTGGAAGAAGGATATGGAGCTTGTCTCAGACAATCTAAAGAAATACTGTTTATATCCCTTGTCTCCAAAGGTCCCTATTATAGGCATTCTCAAGAGATCCCTCCAAAACCTTATGGTCTTCCCAAGATCTCCTGTAGCCATAGCCACATGATGAATTCCTTTAAAGGGGTTCATTTATCGCTAAGATCTGCCCGCTGATCTCTTTCTGTTTTCATGGAGCCAGCAAAGCCTGTCGGATGCAAGCATCGATTGATTAACTGACTTAAATATCATTGATGGGTCTTCACTGAGGCCCTCTTTTTTGCAAAAGGCTGACTTTTGGGGGGTAGCGGCTTGTTTAATGAGTTCTTTAGCCTCTGTCTGGGTAATCTCATTGAAAGTTTGGCCCATTTTATCGGCGATGAGTTTCAATGCCTCACGGGGCATCATAGAGGTTCCGTAAGGCTCTACAGCCCTATTAACTGCTGCTGTATGAAGGTTTGTCTTGATTACAGTGCCTGTTGATTCGTAAGGCGTGGTTAAGGGCAAGACCACATCAGCAGCTCTTGCAAGCTCTGTAAGATGGCTTTGATGCACTGCAAGGAAGGATATATCATGCCTGCTGGTAATATTAGTATCCCCAATCAAATACAGCGCTTTGACCTTTTGGTCTTTTCCAAAGGCGCTTGGATTAGTTACCGAACCCTCTATGCCGGCAAGAGCAATGCCTACGGCATTGCTTTCAAAGGATACAGGAATCACAGAACCCTTTATTGATGCAAGGGCGCAGGAGCATTCATACAGAGAGGCTGGTGACATTATAAGTGGATTCTTTGAGGCGGCAAAGAGTTTGCCTGCCCTTTCAACATCCTCGCTTATAGGGGCATTTTTTGAGTCCATAATTAATTCTTTATCCTTACACAGTCCCTCTCTGCATAAATAGGCAGTTAATGACCTTAACCCCTCTACAGCATCTCCAGAGATATTGACAGTGCCAATATCTGAGAGACTTGTCTCTCCAAGGGTGATAAGGGGAATGCCAGAATTAGATAGCCTTCTAAGGATTGCATCAAGTGCTGGAAGCGCAAAAGAGCCTTGGTCGGGACTAAGGTTGACCAAAACTAACAGGTCAGCATCAGATATGTTTGTCGCCCCCAATGGCGCAGTGTTTGGGTCCCAATAAAGGTTGGATGTTGAGTACAGGAGATCGGTCTTTAAGATTTCCTTTGCAAAGCTGGAAAGAGTCAGCGCATCCTCAGTAAGCAGTCCTCCGTTTATATAAAATGCCGTGTCCTTTCCTGATGAGCTAAGGGCCGCTGCTAATACATCAACAGCCTCCTCCCAGGTTGCCTCATGCAATTGTCCACCTCGACGAACCATCGGGTTTAGTATCCTATCTTTGGATGTAATGTAATCAAAACCGTATCTTCCATAGGCGCAGGTGTAGCTTGTGGGTTCATAGACCTTGTATGCTGAGGTGATCTTTACGATTGAATTGCCCTGTGAGCTTACTGTGATAGGACAGGCACAACCACAGAAGACACAGGTAGAGTCAGTTTTCTTTAGTTCCCACTCTCTGCCCTTAGAGGTCCTGCCTGCCTCTGTAAGGGCATTGACTGGGCATACATCAACACAACTCCCGCAGAAGGTGCAGGAGGTGTCCTGCAAGGGCTTATCGCCTGCAGTGGTAACCTTAGAGCCTACCCCTCTGCCCATAAAGTCAAGTATCTTTGTGCCCTGTTCTTTACAAACCCTTACACAGCGTCCGCAAAGCACGCAGTAGTCGGGGTCCCTTTTGATGAAGGGGTTTTGGTTATCCACTGGAAAGTTCCATCTCTTGCGGGTATAGTTGGTTTCCTTTAGATTGTATTGGTAAGCATATTCCTGCAGCCTGCATATTCCTGCCTTCGTGCAGGTCATGCAATCCATAGGGTGCATTGAAAGTATAAGGTCTATAATAAACCTTCTGGTCTCCTCAATCTCAGGGGTAGAGGTCCTTATTGACATGCCCTCCTTAACCTTTGTAGTACATGCTGTCATAGGCGACTTTAATCCCCCTATTTCTACCAGGCAAAGCCTGCAGGCGCCAATACCCTTCATCCCTTTTAAGTAACAGAGGTTTGGTATATGGATGCCTTCTTTTTCAGCAGCATCAAGTATAGTTATCCCCTCCTTAGCCTCAATAGTCTTGGAGTCTATTGTAAGACGAATCATCGTTGCCTCCTTTATTAAAATCTAATCTTTAGCATTGGTTTTATTCACTGCATACAAGCACTATGGCGTCTTCCGGGCAAACCTTTATGCACTCACCACAGCGGTTGCATTTTTTGTCCATTATCTCAAAGGGCAGATATCCTGCCATGTAAGCCTTACGCTTTTCTCCAGCAATTGCGCCAAACCTACATGCGTCCTTGCATTTTCCACAGCTTGTGCACATCCTGGGAATAATCTTGTATTGGACCATCGATGGGCACTGCAGGGCACCGCAGCAATGATTGACATGCTCCTGAAAAATGCCACTTTTAAGCCATTCCAAGAGATAAAGGGCCGTGTCTTTGCCTTTCTTGCAAAGGGAGCTCTTATACATCTGCTGTGATATCTTTGCAATAAAATCTATATCTTCCTCTTGCCCCTCGCCCTGTTGGATGTGTGCTATTCTTATCTTAGCCTCGTAGCAGCCCATGGAACAGGGGAAACATCTTCCACACATGGGACCTGATAGGAATTCGGTTATATAATACATAGACCTCTGCACTATACAGCCATATCTGTTTTCTGCCTCTTTTTTTATGTCCTCAAGCTTTATATTTGCTTTGTCTTTCATGGATTGTTCCTTTGTTGCTTAATATATATCCTCTGCCATGTAAATAACCTCTGGAAGCAGGTGAGACACAAGGTCCCTATAGGAGATGACGCCTACCACATTGCCTTCCTCGGTTACAGGCAGATGCCTGATCCTCTTTTCGGACATTAGGGTCATTGCTGTTGCAACCTCTGTTGAAGAGTCAAGGGTCATGGGGTTAGCTGTCATTACCTTTGACATAACCACATCAGTAAAAGAGACATTCTTTACAAAACACTTCATTATGTCCCTTTCTGTAAATATGCCAGCAAGCTTCTTATTTTCATCATAAACCAATATAGACCCTACACCCTTGCCATCCATAATGGCTATGGCATCAGCCACTATACATGTGGTGCTGCAGGTTATAATCTTAGAAGGTTTTGCGTTTAGTATATCTTTAAGTGTCATCTTTAGCCTCCAGGCATTGTTTTGGTTTTTAAGGAATTGGCAATATCACTAACCTTCTTGTCATCTACTTCGCCTATAATCTCATCGTTTACAGTTACTACTGGCGCGAGACCACAACAGCCTACACAACCTACAGTCTCAAGGGTAACTGATAGGTCCTCAGTAGTCTCTCCTGGCTCTATGCCAAACCGGGAAGACAGCTTTTGAAGTGCCTTTGAGGCGCCCCTTACATGACAAGCAGTGCCCATACAAACGCATATAATGTTTTTCCCTCTGGGCTTAAAATGAAAACTCTTATAAAAAGATGCAGCACTGTAAACCTCTGCCTGTGATATTCCAAGGGTTTGGGAAAGCTTATCAAGTTCCTCAGGAGGAAGATAATTGTGTATCCTTTGGATCTCCTGAAGTGCCTGTATTAACAAACCTGTCTTTTTTTGGTCCTCCCTGAGAATGTCAGCCATGCCAGGGTAGCTGTTATCTATCTCCATATTCTTAATGGTTTAACCTCCCTATCGTTTTTTGAGAAACTAAATATAGGAAATCTCCGGCAACAGATAAGTGACAAGGTCCCTATAGGATATTATCCCTATAACCTTATCGTTTTCCGTAATAGGCAAGTGCCTTATCTTTCTTTCAGACATCAGGTTAATTGCAATGCCAAGGTCTGTTCTAACATCAAGGGTTATGGGTTTCTTTGTCATTACCCTTTCTATTAATTCATCCCTTATTGCAATCCCCTTGCTAAAACACTTCATTGCATCCCTCTCGGTAAATATGCCTTTGAGGTTTTCATCTTCGTCAAACACCAGTATAGACCCCACATCCAAGCCATCCATCTTGATTATGGCATCGGAAACCTTGCAGTTTAGGGAGCAGGTGGCTATCTTGCCTGCCCTTTCCTTTATTAGGTCCTTAAGTTTTATCTTAGCCCTGCTCTCTAAGAGTTCAAGATGCTCCTCTGGCACCTTAAACTGCTCCTCAAGTTTTGCAAGGCTCTGTTTTCTTATCTTGATGGCACCTACAGGGCATGCTGTATAACAGGCCTTGCACTTCTGGCAGTACTCCCTCTCTATGGTATACTTGTCCCTGCCCTCTTTTACGGCTTCATAGGCACAGACCTCTTTGCATAGACCGCATCGGATGCACTCTGTTTGGTTAATCAGATATACTCCTGTGCCCTTGCAGACATTAGCCCTGCAATAATTATCATACACATGCTCCTCAAACTCATCCCTGAAATACTTCAGTGTGCTCAGTATTGGGTTGGGAGCGCTCTTGCCAAGACCACACAGAGAGCCCCTCTGCACCATCCTGCCTAAATTAACAAGCCGTTCGAGGTCCTCGTGTTTCCCCTGTCCAGTGGTTATCCGCTCCATGATCTGAAGCATCTGGTAGGTTCCAATCCTGCAGGGCGGACACTTTCCACAACTCTCTGATTGGGTGAAAGACAGGAAGTACTTAGCCACATCAACCATACAGGTGTCTTCATCCATTACAACCATGCCACCAGAGCCCATCATAGAACCAACCCTAACCAAGGAGTCGAAATCAACGGGCAGATCTAAATAGGCAGCAGGTATGCAACCACCTGAAGGGCCGCCCGTTTGCACTGCCTTAAAAGCCTTATCCTCTATGATGCCTCCCCCAATGTCGAAGATTATTTCTCTAAGGGTAGTACCCATAGGGACTTCTACCAACCCTGTATTCTTTACCTTGCCAGTTAAGGCAAAGACCTTCGTTCCTGGAGAGGTCTCGGTTCCGATAGCCCTAAACCAATCGGCGCCATTTTCAATTATTGGAGGGACACAGGCATAGGTCTCAATGTTGTTAAGATTACTGGGATATCCCCACAAACCTCCTCCGGGCTCTGAATGGAGCGGCGGCCTTGGTCTGGCAAAACCCCTCTGCCCTTCTATAGACGCTATAAGCGCCGTGGACTCGCCGCATATAAAAGCACCAGCCCCCTCGCGAAGGGTTAGATAAAAGCTAAAGTCCTTGCCAAGTATTTGTTTGCCAAGAAGACCCATTTGTTCTGCTTGCTTGATGGCATGATTGAGATTTTTAACTGCCAGAGGGTATTCATGGCGCACATATATAAAACCGTATTGTGCGCCTATTGCATAGGCACACAGCAGCATACCTTCGATGAGGCTGTGGGGGTCTCCTTCCATAATTGACCTATCCATAAAGGCGCCAGGGTCTCCCTCATCGCCATTGGCAATAACAAATTTCGCTTGAGACACAAAACCCTTTGCATGACGCCATTTTATTCCAGCCGGGAAGCCCGCCCCTCCTCTGCCACGCAGATGTGCCCTGTCAACTTCATTGATCACATCCTCTGGGGTCATGGATGTAAGTGCCTTTTCGAGGGCTCTATAACCTCCTGCAGATATGTAGCTGTTGATATCCATAGGGTCTATCCTGTCATTGTTGCGCAGGGCAATCCTCATCTGTTTCGTGTAAAAGGGCACATCTTTAGTATGGGCTATTGGGTCTGATATGGGTGTGTTGCGATATAGCAATTTCCTGTATGGGGTGTTCATCTGAAAGGTATAGTTGATGATTGATTCAGCATCCACAGGACGGACCTTTTGATAGAAGAAGTCCTGTTCTCCAACCCTCATGATAGGTCCCTTCTGACAAAGCCCCTGACAACCGGTCTTGACAATCTCCAGGGAAAGATTTTTCTTTTTTGATTGTTCTTGTATTGCTTCAATGACCCTCTGGGCGCCAGAGGCTGTGCAGGCAGTGCCGCAGCAGGCATTGATACGTTGACTTTCGGAGCGAGCATGAGCTTCCTGAAGGGAGTTTCTTAATTTATTAAGTTCCTCAATACTATTAACTATTTTTTCCATTTATTGATACCTCTGCGATAGTTTCTTTGAGTCAATTTTAGAATTCTTATCTTTGTAGGCACTCTGAAACACAGATATGAAAAATATCATATATCCACAGCAACTTCAAGACAAATATAGGTTCATAAATATTTTAAATCGGTGAAATTACAAAAAGTAACAAAACCTTTGCTGGTAAGATGAAAGCTATCGGACTCAGATTTGACATGGCGAGAGGAGGAAAGGGTCTTTAATATTGCCATATAAAAACCTCCTGACTCTCGTTAACGATTGTACTCTTGCGAGACCCTCTGTGATAAAATGTCTTAATGCAATTGTTAAGCTGTGGCAATTTTAGATGAGGATGAAGAGGTGAGGGAGAAGAAATGAGAAAGGTCGAGATTAGCATTGAGGGAATGAGCTGTCAACACTGTGTTGTGCGCCTAAAGAAGACCCTTGACAAGGTAGAGGGAATCCTGTCATCGGAGGTAAAGATTGGCAGCGCAACCATTGAGTTTGACGAGTCCCAATTAGATGAAAGCGTCCTTAAGGAGACAATTAATAGGGCAGGCTATAGGGCAGTAGGCTAAGATGTTTACTGTTGACCCTCCACTGTGGACTGTTCGTTAGGTTTGTTAAATACACCGTATAGTTTGTCGTAGGTGTCCATTATATGTTCTGGAATCACCCTAACCTCGCCTATGGCAGCCATAAAGTTACTGTCTCCTCCCCAGCGGGGCACTATGTGCAGATGAAGATGCTCTTCTATGCCAGCACCGGCAGCAACTCCTATATTTATGCCAATATTAAATCCCTCAGGATGGAAGGCTTCTTTAATGCAGTCCAAGGCAAAGTCTGTGGTCTCTATCAGAGCATGAAGTTGTTCCTTAGACAGGTCTGTCATAGAAGGAGTATGCATATAGGGCACCACCATTAGATGCCCATTATTGTAAGGATACTTGTTCATGATCACGAAGCATAGGCTGCCACGAAAGAGTATAAGATTTGTTCGGTCATGGTTTTCTAAGGGTTTTGTGCAGAAGATACATTCCTTGGGCTTTTCAGAAAGTATGTATTCCATCCTCCAAGGCGCCCAAAGGGTTTTCATCATAGTACAGCACCAGGCATCTTTTTGATTGCCGCTATTACTATTTCTGTTCCCCTTAGAAGATCCTCAATGAGGATAAACTCTTCGCTGCTATGCACTGCCTGCATTCCATTTGATAGATTGATTGCCTTTATGCCTCTCTTGTTAAAGATATTTGCATCAGAGCCTCCTCCTGTAATGCAAAGCTGCGGAGTAATCCCGCAATTCCTGTATGCCTCACAGATAAGACCTAAAAAAGAGTCCCCTTCCTTTATGGAAAAGGATTCATATTCAATGTTCTCTTGTATATTTAAGAGGGCAGAGTATTTTTTTGCTATTAGCTCAGCCTGATTAAAGATTTCCCCCTTGAGTATCCTAAGCTTTTCGCTGTTGTGGCTCCTTACCTCGCCCTTTAGCGTGGTTTTAGGGGGGACAATGTTAGTGGCAGAACCTCCGCTTATTATCCCTATATTTGCAGTTGTGCTATCATCAATCCTGCCATCGGCGATGTTTGTAACTATCTCTGAAGCAACCCTTATAGAATTTATTCCCCTTTCAGGCTCTATGCCCGCATGGGCTGCCTTGCCAGTAACTGTCATGGTGTACGTTATGTGCGTTGGAGCCCCCACTATTAGGTTACCTACAGGACCGCTGCTGTCTAAGACAAGGGCATGCCTTCCCTGCAGGAGTGAAAAGTCCAGATTTTTTACCCCTACGAGCCCCTTTTCTTCGGCAGAGGTCAAAACAACTTCTATTGTCCCATGGGCTGCTCCAGTTTCTTGAATAACCCTGAGGGCTTCAATAATTTGGGCAATACCACTCTTATCATCTGAGCCAAGCACAGTAGGTCCTATGCTCCTTATCCTTCCATCACTTATAGCAAACTCTATCTTTTCCGTATCCTCAACGGTGTCCATGTGGGCATTGAGAATGAGTGTTGGCGCACCCTTATCAACCCCCTCCTTGCGGGCGATGATATTTAAAGACTGTCCGTAATCCTGGAGGAGCACATCAAAACTACAGCTTTTTAATTGTTGGGCTATAAATTCAGAGATCTCCCTTTCCCTGAAAGAGGGGGAGTTAATCTTGATAAGCTCAATGAAGGTGTTTATAAGCCTCTGTCTTTTGACCATTAGGGAATATTTTACAACATTAAGCCCAAAGACTGCGAATAGGTTGCAGTGAGTTTGTTATTAATTTTATCTTCGGTTAATCAGGGCCTCATCGTGCTATAATAGATAACCAAATCAATATCTCCATAGGGAGGGATTCTCAATGAGCAAGGAAAAGTTGAAGGCCCTTGAAAATGCAATATCACAGATAGAAAAGAATTTTGGCAAGGGCTCTATAATGAGATTAGGGGCAAAGGATGTTGCCGAGGGCATTCAAGTTATACCTACAGGCTCCATTGCCCTTGATATAGCAACCGGGATAGGTGGGTTCCCAAAGGGCAGGGTGATAGAAATATTCGGACCAGAATCTTCGGGTAAGACCACCCTTGCCCTTAGTGCCATTGCACAGGCCCAGAAAATGGGCGGCATTGCTGCCTTTGTAGATGCGGAACATGCCCTTGATATAAATTATGCATCAAAATTGGGGGTAAATGTTGAGGATCTCCTCGTCTCACAGCCTGACACGGGCGAACAGGCCCTTGAGGTAGCCGAAACCCTTGTTAGAAGTGGGGCTGTTGACATCATTGTGATAGACTCGGTGGCTGCTTTAGTCCCAAAGGCAGAGATTGAAGGGGAGATGGGCGAGGCACACATGGGGCTGCAGGCAAGGCTTATGAGCCAGGCATTGAGAAAGCTCACTGCCGCCATCTCAAAGTCCCAATCAACGGTCATTTTTATCAATCAAATAAGGATGAAAATAGGAGTTATGTTCGGCAATCCTGAGACCACAACAGGGGGAAATGCACTGAAATTCTACTCCTCCATGAGGCTCGATATTCGCAAGGTTGACACCCTAAAGGATGGTCAGGAGGCAACTGGAAGCAGGACACGGGTCAAAATAGTGAAAAACAAGGTTGCCCCTCCCTTTAGGCAGGCGGAGTTTGACATTTACTATAACGAAGGGATCTCCAGGATAGGAGAGATCATCGATATAGGGGTTGAAAAAGGCATTATAGAAAAGTCTGGGGCATGGTACAGTTATAATGGCAATAGGATCGGACAGGGCAGAGAGACCGTCAAGGACTATCTCAAGAAAAATCCAGAGGTAGCAGAGGATATTACTGCTAAGATCATCTCCTCCTTAGGGGTAAAAAAATCCGAAGATGACAAGCAGCAGTGATGACGATACCCTCAAGAGGGCTATCAATTATTCCTACAGGCTGTTAGCAATCAAAGACAGGAGCAAGGCAGAGTTAAGAAGCAAGTTGCTGGACAAAGGGTTTAACACTGATATGTCTGACCGGGTTATATCACACCTGACATCCAATGGTTATATCGATGACCAGAGATTGGCTGCAAGGCTCGTAAAAAAGGCAATAAACGAAAAGTATTATGGCATATATGCAATAAGACACTATCTGCTCTCAAAGGGTATTGAAGAAGAGGTAATTGAACATATTGAGTTAAAAAGGGAAGATCTGATTGAATCTGCCTTGGGTCTGATAAAGAAGAGGACAAAAAGCTACAGCCATATGGAAATTCCAAATAGGGATAAAAAACTCTTTCAGTTGCTAAAACGAAGAGGACACGACACCAATACAATCAAAGAGGCCTTGGCGAATTTAAGGAGGTGATATGCCTGAAAAGAAGAGCACCATAATCATCAAGAAGGTAAAAAAGGGTCATGGGGCTGCCCATGGAGGGAGTTGGAAGGTTGCCTATGCGGATTTTGTTACAGCTATGATGGCATTCTTCCTTCTCCTGTGGCTGCTGGCAATGGTATCACCAGAGAAGAGGGCTGCCCTGGCGCAGTATTTCAAACACTTCAGTCTATTTGATAAGGGTGGTCAATCCTTTATGCTGGAAGGCCAACCTCAGATGCTCCAACAGCAAGGCGCCTCGGTTCCCAAACAAGGTGTTGATTTTGGTAAGGGTGACAATGTAAATCTGTCTGCCCAGGACCTGAGGGACCAGCTCAAGCGCTCCATCTCAGAGCGGCTCGATAATCTTAGAAATCATACCATGGTTGATATATTCGAGGGCGGGGTAAGGATCCAGATATTTGACCTTGAGGGAAGGGCATTATTTAGGCCAGGTAGCGCTGAATTAAGTCCTGCAGGCAAGGAGATACTGAAGGTGGTTGCCGACAATATAAAGGATATTCCAAATAGGGTTGCTGTGGAGGGTCATACCGATTCATCGCCTCTAAGGACTGGCAAGATTACAAACTGGGAGCTTTCTGCAGAGAGGGCATCGAGCGCCAGAAGAGAGCTTGAGAATGACGGCATAGATCCCTCCAGAATAGCCAGGGTGGTCGGTTATGCTGATACAGAGCCCCTTTTTGCTGAGGATCTAAATGACCCACGAAATAGGAGGATAAGCCTTATTATACTTCAAACCAAACCTGAGGGCACAAAACAGAGACAACAACAAGGTGAAAATCTAAACCCCTTTTCAAGAACTGGAGGGGAAAGTTTTGTGTCTCCTGAAACAGGCGCTCTAAGGGGTTCAACAAGATGATTGAAGGTTTTTTCCAACTATGATACTATTAGCAAAATTTTTTAAATCCATACATCTTGAGGAGAAGGAGATATGACAGAAAACGAGATCGTAGAGATTTTAAAGCAAGACAACGAGGAGTTTAAACGGCTCTACCAAGAGCACCGTGAATTAGACACACAGCTTGGAGATATGATCAAAAAACCCTATCTAACCTCTGAGGAGGAGGTAGAAAAAAAGAGGATGCAGAAAGAGAAGCTATTAAAGAAAGATAGGATGGCAGAGTTAGTCAGAGAATACAAAAAAAATCATAATTAAAGAGGGAATAACATGGCTCTAAGAAGTAAGACAATCAAGGAAGGCATTGAGAGGATGCCCCATAGGTCATTGTTGTATGCTACAGGCATCCATCCTTCAGATATGGGCAAACCATTTATAGGAGTGGCTACAAGCTTTACAGACCTAATACCTGGTCATGTGGGCATGAGAGACCTCGAAAGGTATATAGAGAAGGGTGTCCATTCTGGTGGAGGCGTTCCCTTCTTTTTTGGCATACCTGGAATCTGTGACGGTATTGCAATGGGGCACAGGGGGATGCACTACTCCCTTGCCTCCCGTGAGCTAATTGCCGATATGGTAGAGACCATTACAGAGGCACACTGCCTCGATGGGCTGGTACTGCTGACAAACTGCGACAAGATCACACCAGGCATGTTGATGGCTGCTGCCAGACTTGATATACCCTCTATTGTAGTAACTGCTGGACCTATGCTGGGAGGTCATTATAAAGGCAAGAGGCTCAATCTCACCTCCGACACCTTTGAGGCCATTGGTAAGTTTAAAAAGGGGTTAATCAAAGGCGATGACCTGCAGGGGCTCGAGATGTGTGCCTGTCCTGGGGCAGGGTCCTGTCAGGGTATGTACACAGCCAACACAATGGCCTGTATAACGGAGGCCTTAGGTATGAGTCTTCCGGGATGTGCAGCAATGCCAGCAGTAATGGCAGCCAAGAGGAGAATGGCCTACGAAAGCGGTATGCAGGTTGTAACCCTTGTCAAAAAGGGCCTAAGGCCCCGTAAGATAATGACCGCCAATGCCTTTGAAAACGCCATAATGGTGGATCTGGCACTTGGTGGTTCTACAAACACTGCCCTTCACATACCTGCCATCGCCCATGAGGCAAAGGTAGACCTCTCTATAGATGCCTTCGACAGATTGAGCAGGAAGACACCCCACCTGGTCAACATGATCCCCTCAGGGAATCACTACATGGAGGACCTAAACAACGCTGGGGGTATCCCTGCTGTGCTTAAAAGGCTGGCAGACAGATTACTGCCAAGCCTCACGGTATCGGGCAAAGACATAGTTGAGATCGCCAAACAAGCCACTATCTACGATGAGGAGGTTGTAAGACCTATTGAGAAGGCATACCACAAAGAGGGTGCAATGGCAATACTGCGGGGCAACCTTGCACCTGATGGCGCAGTGGTTAAACAGACCGCAGTAAGCGAAAAGATGTTTTCTTTTAAGGGCACTGCAAGGGTCTTTGATTCTGAAGAGGAGGCGATGAAGGCGATCCTTGCAGGGGCCATAAAGGCTGGTGATGTTGTTGTAATAAGATACGAAGGTCCAAAGGGTGGGCCTGGTATGAGGGAGATGCTCTCACCAACTGCTGCCATAACAGGCATGGGACTTAACGATTCTGTAGCCCTGATTACCGATGGTAGGTTTTCAGGGGGCACCAGGGGCCCTTGCATAGGCCATGTCTCTCCAGAGGCAATGGAAGGAGGCCCAATAGCAATTGTTAGAGATGGGGATATCGTTAGCATTGATATCAAAAAGAGGAAGATAGAGCTACAGGTCAGCGACAGTGAGATCAAACAGAGACTTGCGGCATGGAAGAGACCATCACCTAAGATAAATAAGGGATACCTTGCCCGATATGCAAGACATGTTAGTTCCGCTGCACACGGTGCGATTATGCGGTAGGACAGCAAGTAAAAGGGCAGCAGTTTTTATAGAGCCAAAGGGCGTTTATAAAAAGGCTTATTTACAAACGCCCTTTTCTTTTCACATCCTCTCGTTAGTTAAGCTATACTCAAGATCCCTTTATTGTCATCACAGGACATTTTGCATATCTAACCACCCGTTCTGCAGTGCTTCCAAAGAGCACCCTATCAATGCCTGTTCTGCCATGACTGCCTATAACAATTAGATCAATAGAGTTGTCTGAGGCAAAGTTTACTATCTGCTCATAGGGCACCCCCTTTAGGACACGGTACTCTACATCCTTAAAGTCCCTCCTCATGGCATATCCAAACTTCTCAAGCTCCTTCATTGCACCAGTCTCAATCTCTTTGTACATCTCATCCATAGACACATGGGGCACATAAAGACCCGATGCAGTAGCTATGTCATACACCACATGAACGAGATAAAGCTTAGCAGAAAAGGTCTTTGCCATATCCACTGCATAAGGCAATGCCTTCAATGCCCCTTCTGAATAGTCCGTCGGGAAAAGGATCTTCTTGAATTCCATTTTACCGTACCTCCTGGATAATTTTTGCAGCATCCTCAGGGGATGTGTGAAGTACATAAAAGTCACTCTCTATCTCAAAACCTGTTGGCTCCTTTATCTTTGGCACAATCTCTATATGCCAGTGATAGTCCTCTCCTATGGTATGCCAGTAGTCTTTACGAGGTATCCTATTAGGGGCGCTATGGATTACATAATAGTACGGTGCATTAACAAAGGCCTTTCTAATCTTTCTCAGTACAGTTCCTAAGGTCATTGCAAGATCCTCTATCTCGTAATCTGAAATATTCTGATAAACACACTCATGCCGCTTGGGTACAATCCAGCACTCAAAGGGTGTTTTAGGGGCATAGGGCACAAAGGCTACGAAATCCCTGCTCTCTAATATAACTCTTCTTCCCAGATTGAGTTCTTCCGTAATCATATCACAGAATATACATCTCTCTTTGTAATAAAAAAATTCTTTTGCCCCGTCCAGTTCATCCTTAATGCCCTTTGGAATCACTGGTGGGCAAAGCACCTTTGAATGGGCATGTGCCTCGGTTCCCTGCGAAGCAACACTTGTGTCTTTACAAATAAAGGTATATCTTAGTCTATGGTCTTTCTCTAAATCTACGAGACGATGCCTGTAGGTCTTTAGCACATAGCGCATCTGTTGCAATCCCATATCCTCGGGATATTCATTATGTTTAGGAGACTCTATGATTATCTCATTGGCACCCACACTGTTCATCCTGTCATACATGCCAACAGCCCTTCTGCCGAGGTCTCCTTCAATCTGGAAAACATAATTAAGCCATGGGATGACCCTTGTCTTCCATCCTATTTGACCTAAAGGAGTCTCACCATTCCCTAATGTAAAGATAGCCTGTGGGGTCTCCTTTTCTCTGCCTGCACATAATGCACAGCTATTCTCTCTCTTTGCCTTGCCTTTATTCGATACTGTGGAGAGGTAATAATCAAGGGGCTTTGAGTCCTTCATAACGGCTACCCATCGGTTTAAGAGCGGGTCTTTCCTGAGCTCGTTCATGGCCTATTCCTCAAGTAGATCCTCCTGAGCCCTTCATAGATGATTGAAGGTTCTATTTTATGTCTTCGCCTCATATGGGGTTTAATAAAACTTGCGTTTCCTCCAGTGAGCACTAATTGTAACTTAAAACCATTCTCTTTCTCTATATCTTTTAATATGCGCTCCACAGCCCCTGCAGTGCCTATAACAGCCCCTGCAAGCATTGCACCCCCTGTGTCTCTTCCAACAGGGGAGTTTATCATCCTTAAATCTACCTGAGGAAGTTGAGCTGTAGAATCTTTTAAGTATTTGAGCATCAACTGGAGTCCTGGCATTATAGCGCCACCAATGAATACACCCCTGCTGTCAGCCACAGAAACAGTTGTGGCAGTACCAAAATCTGCCACTGCAATGGGACCCCCATAGAGATCATAAGCCCCTGCAGTAGAGGCAATTCGGTCTGCCCCAAGGCTATCTGCCTTTACCTCTAAAAAGGATAAAATCCTGTTATTGAATGAATTAATAAAAAAGGGGGGGCATAAATTTAAGGGGCTCAACATCTCAGCAAGAAGATCATTGAGGTGTGGGACTACTGATGATACTACTACTGGAATCCTGCTATTTGTTTTATCGGTTATGTTTCTTAGAAGAGAGCTTATGGCCTTTATACCTGCCCTTCTGCCAGAGGTAGATTTTAATGACTCTGAGCTTAGAGTCAACAATGAAAGGAGCTTATCGGAGGAAACATAATCCTCAAACAGGGCAAACCCTGTAGTTGTGTTTCCTATATCCACTGCAAGCAAAGGTGCCAAGATAGGGTGTTCCTTGTATTGGGACTTTTTGATGTAATGATATAGTAAAATACCCCTGGGTGTAAACACATGCAGCTTGCTATTATTCAAGACATAGAGAGGCTAAGGGGCCAAAGACTGACTATTGGGCAGAAACAGCAGATTGTGACCGCCATAAATCTTTACAGGGAGGGCATCAGAAACGCTGATTCCAATATGATGCAGATAATATCAAGGAAGCTGTCAATCATGCAGAATGAGTTTATCGATCCCAATACTGTAGAAAGAAAGGCCGCTGAGTATCTCAAAAGACCCTTGACAACCCAAGAAACAACCTTTATAAGACAAACGGACTCTATCAGACGAAGCTCCCTCGTGCAGATACAGACCACCTTTGTCAATAAAATGCAGACCCTAAGCCGACTGAGTTACGTAGAGGTAGAGGTCTTACTGAAAAAGCACAAGTTGTTCCTGACCCTGTTTTGATGCATTCGAAGACACCTCAGGATTTCCCCAGCCTCCCCCTTCCTATTGCTACAGCCGATTCTCTTATTGCCCATTGGTTTCTCATCTACCACCCATAAAATAGCCTCTTTATGTTTGCCCATTCCTCTGCAATGTCCCTTATCTGCTTGAGCATAGAGTCCCTGTAGGTTAAGGCGATTAATTGCCCCCTGTCATCTACCCTAAACCTGATGGCACCATCTCTGTCTGTCCTAAATACAGTAAGACCATTAAGGGCCTCGAGGGTCTCCCTGTGAGGAAAGCCATAGGGATTGAGCCTACCAACAGAGAGGACCACAAACTCTGGCGACACCTGTTTTATAAAATACATGTCCAGCGAGGTGCGACCACCGTGATGGGGGAACTTTAGCACATCGCTGTTCAGATAAGGGCCTGTATGATTTAGGTCATCAATGGCATCCCTCTCAATATCGCCTGTAAATAAAAAGGACACGCCTCCAAGGCTAATCTTCAAGACCAGGCTATGGTTGTTTTCGGCATTACCCTCAGAGAAGTAATCCTCATGGGGATGTAGCGCAAGGATGTTGTAGCCTTCTGCAGCAACCCTATCACCCCTTGAAAGATGCCTGATTGTGACACCTTCAACCAGGTCCTGTGGATAAAGGGCCATGCCATTGTCCCATATCTCTGAGACCTTAAATTCTGTGAGTAATCGTGCAACACCTCCCCCGTGGTCACTATGGGGATGAGATATGACGAGGGCATCTATAGACTTTATGCCCCTGTATCTAAGGTACTGCGAAAGCGCATACCCATTCTTCCCTGTGTCCACTACCATTACCCTACCGTCAGTCAGTTCAACCACTGAGGCGTCACCCTGCCCCACATCAAGAAAGGTAACGGTGAATCGATCTTTGTCAAAAAACAAATAAAGGCATAGCAACACATAAGGCAATAGAATAATAGCTGTAATCTTGCCCATCAGCCACCTTTTGTCGCCTCTATGACCAAATGCTGCATAAAAAGCGATTAGTACCGACAAGACCCCTGTTATCGGGATGACCAGTGGAAAGGCCCCAATGCCCGTTGATGCCCAAGACAACTCAGACAACTGCACCACTATAGCCAGTGTAGCGTTGGTAGTAAGATCAATTAACCCCACAAAGGGAAACCACCCTGTCAGCAGGAAGGTCATTGATGAAAAAAGGGCAAGGGACAGTATCACAAAACCTACAAGGGGCGTAACTAAGAGGTTAGAAACTGGAGAGATTATGGAGAAATAGTGAAAGTGGTAGGCTACCAATAACGAGGTGCCAAGGGTGGCGGCAAAGGTTATAGCAAGAGAATCTCTTAAGGCATCCTTGAGCCCCTGCAGAGGTTTCTTTTCATAAAGATCAGAGGTTTCCTTTCCCTCCATGACCTTTAAAAAGGCCCCGATGCTTATCACTGCAAGGAACGATAGCTGAAAGGACAACTCACCTAAGGCCTCCGGCTCAATTAACAGTATAATGAGGGCTGCAAGCATAAGAGACTGCGGCAGGTACCTCTTCCTCTCTGTAAACAAACCAATTAAAAATAGGGTTATCATTATAAAGGCACGCACAGCAGGATAACTCATAGAAGACAACAACAGATAAAAGACTATCAAGGGCATGGTTAATAACACCGCTATGTTTGTTGGTTTAGTATATAAGGTGATTTTAACAAGCAGGCGCTCAGGTAGCAGACGGAATGACATCTTGAGGCAATTAAAGGTTATAAAGAGCAACAGGCCAAAGTGTGTCCCAGATATGCTAAGGATGTGGGCAAGGCCTGACCTATTGAAGGCCTCCCTCATAGAATAAGGCAACTCACTCCTTTGTCCTGTAACAATAGCCTTTACAAAGGCCCCCGAGTCAGGAGACAGGGCCTCTTTAATCTTGTTGTTTAGTTTATCCCTCAGTGGGGTTAGAAACCCCTTATCTGTTTGACCTGCTATCTGAATCTCATCAATACGCAAAAGTAGGGCATAGGGCTTATACCCTGGATTGAGATAAAAGGAATCAACCGCTACCACCCCGGAGGCATGATAAACAAAGCCATCCCTTATGTCTTTGTCACTGAAAAAGGCCCTGATAGCACGCACCTTAATAGTGTTATTGGTCGATGTGTCTACAAGGGTCAGGATATCAACTTTGTTGATTAACAATTGCCCCTCACTACCAAGGCAGCCCTCACAGGCAAAGGTGAGATTTAGGGTTTTACCCAAAAGGGATTCGATATCGCTGTAGGGTTTTGCCCTCATGTGGCCATATAGAAAACCTAAGACAATGAAGCTGAGGCACAAAAAAGGGATAAACCTGTCATCTTTAGGTAAAACAAAGATCAAACAGGCATAGACTATAAGGGTCGAGATTGGAAAGTAGCCAAAGGAGTAATATCCACATACACCAAATAGAAAGAATATAGAGGATCGAAGGAAACTCAAGGTGCCAGTGAACCTTCTTAGTGTCTATTGCACTGGGGGGTTGTCCTATTAAGATCCCTATATACAAACATGGTAAATTCACCCTCAAGTCTGTCCTGTCTCAGAGACACATAGGGTGAAAGCCTTTCTACGGCAAACTTGAAAAGTTCCTCTGGGGGGCTGTAGTGTAATTGAAATTCCTTAACCTTTGCATAAATCGAGAGACCATTATAGGCAAAGGCTTTTGTACAATGTCTGAAGAGGATTTGCATACTATCTTTGATAACCCTTTCAATGCCCTGAAATCTCAGGTTAAAGACACCGCAGCAAAATATATAGTCAAAGTCTTCACCAATCTCTTCAGTGGTGATATCAAGGGTCCTGAAGGCAGTATGGGGATACTTAGCAGAAGCAAGGGCAATGAGGTTTTCATTTATATCTATTCCAGTATATTCAACCTGGATACCCTTATTAACGAGAAACTGATAGAAGTCTCCCTTGCCACAGCCAAAGTCCAGTATCCTTGAGCCGGTTATATCTCCAACATCAAGCATCGCCTTATAGTGTTGCACCTGACCACTTTGCAACCATCCCAATGCCTCAGGTCTGTCGCCAAAGTGCATGAGGCGATTGTTAAAAAAGTCTATTATATATTCTTTTGACAGTGTATCCATGTAAAGATGGCCCAAAGTATAGTGTGTCGCATAAACAAGCGGAGGACCCTATGACTCTTTGATAATTTGTCTTTTCAGGGTCCTTGTAGAGGAGTTCTTTGACGAATGCCTCTGCATTGTTTTCACTCATGGTTTAAATGTAAGCATTTGCTTTGCCAAATATGCGCTGGTATGGCAATAAGCATCATTGGGGCAACAACAGATGGATCTTCATTCATAATTGGTGAGTATAACAAATTACGAGTTTTTTGTTACACTTCAAGTCAGCCTTAAGATCAACGAAAAAGGGGGGCCCTTGTCACCAAGTGCAAATAATAAGACATCCTTTTACAAGGAGTTTATGGAGTTATACCTAAAGGCAACATGCCTGTACGATTCAAACCTATACCAGGAGGCGGCACCTTACTATGCCAAGATCCTTGAATATGAGCCCACCAATATAATTGCCCTGTGCATGTTGTCTGTCGTTACCTATAAGTCAGGACAACATGATAAGGCCAATACCCTTGCCATGGCAGCCCATCGACTTTGCCCACAATTAGGCCTGCCAAGACATATATTGAGATTAATAAACCAAAGGCCCCAAATCCCTCTGCCAACAGGTCAATACAGGGGCTTTTTTGATAAAGATTTTGTCAAAGGGCTCTATAAGACCTTTATGCCAGATCTTAAAAACAGCCCTGTTTACTATGACAAAAACCGCTTTGACAGTAATGCAACAAAACACATTGATCAGGACTTCTTATATTTTATGATTCGGCTCCTCAAGCCAAGGAATATCATAGAGTTCTCACCCTTTGAAGGGTTATCGACAGCGATTATATACACCGCCCTTGAGGACAATAAACAACCCTACACCTTTGCCACCTTTGATTTAGAGGAGTTTGAGGGCTTTACTGAGAGGATGAGGCATTATAATATCCCCCTTAGGGTCATAGCTGGTGATGCTATAAACACAGTGCCTGCATATCTTAAGCAAAACAACCTGATTGGAAAAATAGACTTTTGCTTTGTTGACTCAGAGCACACCTACGAATTTGCTTCTCGTTACACAAAGGCAATATTCCCATTACTATCCGATGACTGCGTCATAATGTTTCATGACATGTGCTGCTGCCCTGAGGTGACCACCGAGCCCTTTATTCACTATGGCCCAGTGAGGCCCTCAGAGATTACAGGCCATATCAACTCCTATGGAGAGGGGGCATATATCTCAAAATTCTTCAGGACAGCAAAGGGCTATGGGCTCTTTCTTACCCATAGGCTCTTTGGAGGCTTTGGACTACTTTCACCCAAACTGCCACTTAACATGACCTTGATAAGTGAATTAACTAAGGAGGTTGAGGGCTTTAGCTATAAACTATCACCCTTTCCAAACACCGAAGACCGAAAGATCACCTGTATGCTGATTGCATTGCCAGAAAAATATGGCCACATTTCTATCCTAAGCTAATGCAGAAGGTTTCATGAAAACAAAAAACTGCCCTTAGGACAGGCGTCTCATGTAAGAGGGGGGCTCATGTTGGGCCCCTTGCCCAGCAGGTCAGTTTTATTTGGAGAAATGTATTGATATACAGAGTTTTTTAAGGCTTTTAGCCTAAAAACCTTTGACCTTACTATCTTATGAGAGGGAGGTTTCATGCAAAGATGTCCGCCTGACTGTTATACGCTCTCCTGAGCCGATAAGGATAAACATGGAGAGAAATCTATTCAAGAGGGCAGTTCTTCATCTCATAGGCAATGCCGCCGAGGCTACAGAAGAAGGTGGAGAGGTAAGGCCTTCTGTGTTTAAGGACAATGGCCATGCTGTTGTGGAGGTTGAGGATAAAGGCCCGGGCATTGCTCCGGAAGATGTTGAAAGGATATTCAGTCCCTTTTTCGGTTCTAAGTCAAAGAGCCTTGGCATGGGGCTGCCGATGGTAAAACAAGTGGTATCGGAACATATGGGCAGCATAGGCGTGAAACCCGCTGAAAGCGGGGGGACTGTTTTTAGAATGGGGTTTCCGCTTAGGTGGGCGGAGAAACATTAGAGGATGAGCCTTTGAAGGTTGGTATTCAGCAAGGCCATAAGATCTTCCTATCTCTTTTTTTCCCCGGCCGATTAGTATGGTATAATCTTTTCAGAAACGATTAGATAAAAAAACATGAAAATTATCGAAGAACTCGAGCATTTTTTAAAAAATGATCCGAATGTCCTATTCGCTGTCATTTTCGGCTCCTATGCGACAAAAAAGCATAAGCGGGACAGCGACATAGACATAGGGATATATTTTGCAGAGCCTCCCGAAGGACTTGACCTGCTTGATTTTATACACAAGCTGTCCGAGCTTACAGGCAGGGATGTCGATATTGTAGTTTTAAATAGGGCTTCCGCATTTCTAAGACATCAGGCAATGAAAAACAGGATTACCTTGATTATTAAAGACAGGACTATTTACCGGCGCTTCAGGGAAAAGACCATATCCGACTATGATGAGTACAGATATATATCCGGTATAAGTGCCTATGCTTGATAAGCCGCTGATAGAAAAAAAATTGCGCCGTATCGAAGAACTCTTAAGAGAATTGACGGCTGTAGATGTCATGACTATAGACGAATTCAAGGAGCAGATTGTTACTAAAAGGTTTATAGAAAGGAACATAGAACTTGCCATCGAGCAGATGATAGATATTTGCAAGCATTTTGTCAGCGGCATGGATCTAAGGGAGCCGGAGACATATTCGGAATGTTTCGATATTCTTGCGAAAGAGAGGGTTGTTTCCGAACACAACCTTGATACCTTTAAGTCTATGGCGAGATTCCGAAATCTTCTTATTCATGCCTATGATGGAGTGGATGATGCCATAACCTATGGGATTTATAAAAAACGTCTAAACGACTTCAGGATTTTTGTCGGCAACATAAGGGCGTATATTCAAGCTCTAACATAAAACTCATTTTCTTTTCATTGACGTGATTAAGATGCTTGATCTGTAAGGGTTTGAGGCTATTTCCGTAATATGGCTACAATTAGGGCGGAAGGGTAAATAGGGCGGAAGGGCGGGGTCTTTTTTGTCTTATTCTTTGTCCTTATGGCTATAATCACATTTATTGCAGGATAACAAGTATTATTTAAATCACTTAAGGCTACAATAGAAATACAAAAATGTCACTGTTTAGTTATATGCAAAGGTTTTACGGCTTTTAGCCTAAAAACCTTTGACATTACTTTACTATTCATAAGGAGGGTCTTCGTGACAGAGATAGACAGGCTTGTTGAGATCATGAGGGTCCTGAGGTCTGATAAAGGCTGTCCCTGGGATTTGAGACAGGACCATGGGTCCCTTAAGCCCTTTCTCATAGAGGAGACCTACGAGGTCATTGATGCCATAGACGGCTCAGACCCTCAGGCATTAAAGGAAGAGTTGGGGGATCTGCTATTTCAGATCCTCTTTCACTGTCAGCTTGCCTCTGAGCGTGGTGACTTTGACCTCAAGGATGTATGCGATGCCATCGCCGATAAGATGATAAGCAGACACCCCCATGTCTTTGGCAATGAGACCTTTGATACACCCGAGGAGGTATCAAGGCAGTGGGAGCAAAGGAAAAAGGAGGAGGGCAAAAACAAGGGCTCCATCTTTGAAGGTATCCCCAGGCACCTGCCAGCGCTATTGAAGGCCCATAGGGTGCAATCGAGGGCATCGAAGGTAGGCTTTGATTGGCAGGAGGCCAGAGAGGCAATGCCCAAGCTGCATGAAGAACTCAGCGAGCTTGCCTCATCAATGGACAGGGGTAAGCCTGAGGAGATTGAGGGTGAGCTTGGAGACCTGCTCTTTTCTGTGGTGAATGTAGCCAGGTTGTGTAAGGTTAATCCTGAAGAGGCCCTCAACGGGACCATCAAAAAATTTATAGAACGATTTAACTATATAGCGAGACAGGCAGAGATAATGGACAAACCCCTATCGGAGATGACCTTAGAGGAGATGGACATGCTCTGGGAGGAGGCAAAGGAGAAAAGGGGTCAAATCATTATTATTGACGAAAGGTGACAACTTGGTGCCTAGAATTCCTCATCATGCTAATGCCAAGAATAAAGATACAGTCAAAACTCCATTTAGGATGCAAAAAGGGAAGACATAACAGGGTAGGGGCAAGCCCTGCCCTACATTGGTTTCTTAAAGTGCCCTTTCTACAGAACCCAGCCTTAACTGTGTTAGAATGACATCACCATGAAGAAACTCCCCATAGGCATAAGCAACTTAAGAGAGATGATCAATGACGGATACATCTATGTAGATAAAACCAAGTATGTCTATGACTTAGCCACCACAGGCAAGTATTACTTCCTCTCCAGACCGAGGAGGTTTGGGAAGTCCTTGTTTGTAGACACCCTGAAGGAGGCCTTTGAGGGAAATAGGGAGCTCTTTAAGGGATTGTATATCTACGACAAATGGGACTGGTCAATAGGGTATCCGGTGATACATATAAGCTTTGCTGAGGGGGTGCTCAAGACAAAAGAGGACTTTCACAGGAGGGTAACTGACATATTCAGGATAAACCAAAAGAGGTTAGGGATAGAGTGTAGGGATTTAGGGGATGTGACATCCTGTTTTATAGAGTTGATACACAAGGCAAAGGAGAGATATGGCCAGAATGTAGTGATCCTCATAGATGAGTATGACAAGCCCATATTGGACAATATCACCGATATAGAGATAGCGAGGGAGATGAGGGAGGGGCTTAAGAACCTTTACTCAGTGATAAAGGGGCAGGATGCAAACGTAAAGTTTGCCTTTCTAACAGGAGTCAGCAGATTCAGCAAGACCTCCATCTTCAGTGGGTTGAACAATCTCAAGGACATCAGCTTAGATGAGCGTTATGCCCTTATCTGTGGCTACACCCAGAGGGACTTAGAGATGTGTTTTGCAGAGTATTTAGAGGGAGTAGATTTACAGAAGGTAAGGGAGTGGTATAACGGCTACTACTGGGGAGTAGAACCTGTATACAACCCCTTTGACATATTGCTTTTCTTAGACACACCAGGCAAAGTATTTAAGAACTACTGGTTTGAGACAGGCACGCCTACATTTTTAATTAAACTCATCGAGACTAAGGACTACTTCATGCCCAGTCTTACAAACCTTGTTGTTGGAGAGCATATATTAAATAGTTTTGATGTAGAAAATCTCGACATAGAGGTGATCCTTTATCAGGCAGGTTATCTAACCATTGACAGGGTGATAGAGAAGGCCAGAGGAGGCATAGCTTATAAGCTAAAGATACCAAACAAGGAGGTAAAGACTGCCTTAAATGACCACTTGATGGTCTATCTGCTTAGGTATGAAAAAAGTGATGTGGAGAGTTTACAGGACAAGCTGTATGAGGTCTTGGTCAACCAAGACCTTGAGGGCTTTAAGGATGCGTTGATATCGCTATTTGCATCGATACCCTATACCCACTATGTGAAGAACAGGCTTCAGCATTCAGAGGGGTTTTATGCCACTGTGGTGTATGTGGCTATACAGAGTTTGGGGATAGATATAGTTGGAGAGGATGTGACCAATAGGGGAAGGATAGACCTTACGGTTAAATTTCCAAAGACCATCTACATCATGGAGATAAAGACAAGTGATGAAGACCCACTACAGCAGATAAAGGCAAAGAGGTATCATGAGAAGTATCTGAGTGAGGGTAAGGATATATATATTGTAGGTATAAGATTTGACCCAGAGAAGAAGAATCTCCATGACCTTCAATGGGAGAGGGTGACAATAAGGTAAAGGGATTTGTCTTTAACTGTTTTTTCCTCTATCCTCATATTGACAATGCATCGCCCTATTAGATGACTATAGGACTCATTACCCCCCCTTAAGTATGAAGAATCATGGGAAGCTTACCGATAACCTTCCCTTGTTTGAAGTAATGAGACTACTTAGGAATCGTCTGTATAACCTCACCTGCCTTCACTGTGGCAATGTCTTCGATAGAGACCATAGAGAACTGTTTGATATGGGCAAGTTGTGGAGACAACAAATAAACCCTCCTCGTCATACCCCCTTACTTGTTACAGATTCCTAACGGTATGTAGGGTACCTTAAATTGCCGATAGGAGTAAGAGGGTGCGCTGAAAAGGCTTTATTGCCACACCTTTTTACAGGGCCTTTGGACTTTTACAAATAGTGCTATTT
The DNA here is from genome assembly GCA_937949555.1 of uncultured bacterium. GTDB lineage: Bacteria > Nitrospirota > Thermodesulfovibrionia > Thermodesulfovibrionales > Dissulfurispiraceae > DUZI01. The sequence continues at coordinate 35,281 of CALEDV010000054.1, forward strand.
TAATCACCTCTTGGTGACTGAATGACTTATGGCCCTTTTTAATAAACCCTGTGGCAGTATAAAGGCTTTCAGGCATGCCCTCTTACTCCTTACAGGTTTCTATCGGCAATTTTGCAGGGTAAAAATGCTTTGACTTTATCCTGCTACTAATGTTATAAAAGCACACCTGTTTTTTTACGGGATATTCGCAAGCCTTTCTTTGAGAGGCGAAATGTAAGGAGGAAGTTGAAGTTATGGCAGTAGAAGGAAAAGTCAAATGGTTTAACGAGGCAAAGGGTTTTGGGTTCATCCAGCAGGACAATGGCCCTGATGTATTTGTTCACTACTCATCTATTGAAAGCAATGGGTTTAAGACCCTTGCGGAGGGACAGAAGGTTAAATTCGATATTGTTGAAGGTGACCGCGGGCCAAAGGCCACTAATGTGACAAAGATCTAACATTAATCTAACAATCAAGGGGGTCTGCTAAAGACCCCTTTTTTTATGAATTACACTGCCTTATAAAAGGCTAACCTATGCCCCTTCCCCCATGGCTCAAGACTAAGATTAGAGGCTTACATAACACAAAGGCCCTCCTTCGCTCCTACGACCTTCACAGTGTCTGCGAAGAGGCGAGGTGTCCCAATCAGGGACTGTGCTTCTCAAGATCCGTAGCAACCTTTATGATACTGGGCAATCACTGCACCCGCAACTGCGGATTTTGTGCTGTCTCTCACGGAACCCCTACGCCAATAGATATTGATGAGCCAGCAAGGATTGTCCATGCATCTAAGGAGATGGGACTGAGATATGTGGTCGTTACCTCTGTCACAAGGGATGACCTGCCAGATGGCGGTGCTGGCCAATTTGCAGCCTGCATCAGGGCGCTCAGAAAGGAAATGCCCTCTGTGGGTATCGAGGTGCTTACCCCTGATTTCATGGGCGATCCTGACTCGCTCGGCACCATACTATCGAACCCGCCGGATGTATATAATCACAATATAGAGACAGTGCCGAGGCTCTATCCCCAGGTGAGACCTCAGGCCGATTATGAAAGGTCTATCGACCTGCTGAGATCGGTAAAGGCCCTGGCACCGACAATCATTACGAAATCTGGCATCATGGTTGGCCTTGGCGAGACCCAGGGGGAGATACTAAAGGTGATGGAGGATTTAAGGGCAGCAAACTGTGACATGCTCACAATTGGTCAATATATGCAGCCTACGAGGCGCAACCTGCCTGTGTATGAATACATAGGGCCAGAGGTTTTTGAGCATTACAGGGCTATTGCCCTTGAGATGGGCTTTAAATTTGTGGCCTCAGCCCCCCTGGTAAGGAGTTCAATGAATGCACAGGAGATGTTCGATTGCTCAGCCTTAAATGGTGTTACTTAGGCCTTCATTACAGACCCTTCTTACCCCTTCGATGATCCCCTCGGCCGTTGAGGGTATAACCACTGCCTTTGTATGGAGTATAGCCTTCACATCAGACACCGTTACATCGTCAATAAAAACAGGCTCCCCTTCCTTTAGACATACATCAGGGACGATCAGAGTTGAGCCTGCTGTAATTTTATCTGCAAGGGTCTTGATTATGTCTCTCCCACTAATGAGACCTGTAACGGTGACAGAGTCTCCCAAAAAGGTATTTACAACCTCATAACACCGTATGTTTAATCCATACCCTTGAAGCTGTTTTATAAAAGTGCTAAGAAAAGGGAAGAAAGAAGACCCTGCAAAGGTTACAAAGCTCCTTTCTTTATATGCTGAAATTCCCGCAAACAACCTCTTTAGCCTTAATCTCTTGGCCTCATGTAAAAATAGTGGGACCATGCCTACCCCGTTTTCCAGTTGGGGCAAATCGTCATATTC
>CALEDV010000055.1 GCA_937949555.1 uncultured bacterium
TTTTTTACGGATTTATTTATATCTCGCGTCTCTACGCCATATAGCTCAGCCAGGTCGCTATCAAGAATGACCTTCTCGCCTCTGAGTTCAATAACCTTATTTTCAATGTTCTCAAATCTCACGATTCCCATCTCTTTAGTCCTACTGCCTAATCCTTGTCAGTCTCGCTTACACATCCTTCACTGTCCTGAAAGCCCAATACTTCGGAACGTTTTGCCTCGGCGTTCTTTACGATCTTCCAGTAATTATGCTTCCATGAGCGGTATTTCCAATCTGGACAGTTTTTGCACAGTTCTATCTCATATGCCTTTTTGTCAAGATGCATACGCCTATAATATTCAAACCCCTCGCCGTGCCATATCTCTTTTATGCTTCTTTCATGGATATTGCCCATGTCGGTCACTGCTGCAATGTCAAAGCCGCAGACCATAACCTTGCCGCGAGAGTCAATATTCAATCTCTCAAATATGAATGGACAGGGTATCATCTCCTCTGGTGGAAGATAGGGCGTGGGATCAGCAGACTTATTAGGGTCATTTATGCCCCAGGTGAGGTATTTTCTCCTCTGGAAATTATCCACTATAGGCTCCCAATATTTTGCAACAGCCTCAATATCTACACCCACTTGATTAACCCCGCTTGCGATTATCTTTGTGGAGCTTTTAAGCCTGTTTCTCAGTTCCACCATCCTCTTTACATTTTCGACGAGATTGTCCCAATTAAGTCCTGTCCTTACCTTTGAGTAGGTCTCAGGGTCTGCCGCGTCAACGCTGAATTCGATCATATCAATCTCTGCCTCAAGTAACCTTCTGCTGTTTTCGTCATTAAACCTTGAGCCATTGGTTATCAGGCCAATCTTTGCACCGACCTTTTTTGCATATTCCATCAGTTCAACCGCCTTTGGATGTAGCATTGGCTCTCCTCCGCCAGACATGCGTATCCATGCCCCATACTCTCCACATTGGTCAGCTATTATCTTGAAGGTATCCTCATTCATAAAGGGCCTGTCTTTGTAGTCAGCCCTTATTTCCGAATTGGTGTAGGGACAGTTAGGACATCGTGCATTGCAGACATAGACAAAGGAAAGAACGCACATCATCGGGAATTCCTGCGCCTCGGGTCTAATGCCGTATTGTTTTTCTTTATGCTCAACTGTCTTGCTATCTTGGTTCATTTTGTCTCCTTATTTTCATTATCTATCTTCCCCATCAAAAACACATCCTCATAGCGTCCGTTGACAAACCTATCCTGCCTTAAAAGACCTTCTTCTGAAAAACCAGCCCTTTCAAAGGCCCTCTTTGCCCTCACATTTGATGACAAGACATAGGCATAGAGTTTATGCAAGTTCATCTTATTAAAGGCAAACCATGAAATCATCTCTAATGCCTCAGAGCCATACCCCTTACCCCTGCCCTCTGAATCTCCTATGAGTATCCTCACCTCAGCCTTTCTGTGGCGATATTCCACATCCCAAAGCCATACATTGCCTATATATTTAGAATTGCTATTTTCATCAATAGCAAACACTACTGCATTCTGATTTTGTTGAATTGAGCCATACCATCTCTCATGTTCTAACTCAGATACAGGCAGAATCCTATCAACCAAAGCGGCTATCTCAGGGTCATTCACCCATTGTCTGTAAGTCTCTATATCCCTCTTTTCAAAGGGGCGAAGTGTTATGTTTTTCCCTCTATACATTATTTTATCTTTGCCCTCTATCGCTAATACATCAGCTTGCAAATCAAAAAACGAACTAATGACATTGACATACCCCCCCCTATGCAAAATTTGCACACCGGGATAAGGAAGATGAGAACGAATCTTGTTGTGCAATTGGATATTGCTATCTACCAATTCACTGAGAATTAGAGGGGAACTACTTCTTTTAGGAAAATATGTTGCCATTTTCTCATCCTGTATGCCTTTAGATAGATTTCCATTAACTATCATATTTATAATATCCCCTGTCATTTCGCCTGCCAATATAGCCAATTTCCTTCTCAATATCCCATCAGTGTCATTTATGTCTATATTCACAGTGCGTTGAAGGATAATATCGCCTTTATCAATATGTTCGGTCATTATATGCGCAGTTACTCCTGTTTGCCGCTCCCCATTGTAAATTGCCCATGTTGTAGGAGTAGCCCCTCTATATTTAGGCAATAAGGAAGGGTGAAGGTTAATAATCCCATATGGCGGTATCTCTAATATACTAATGGGCAATATCTTGTTAAAAGTAGCCGTTATAATCAGGTCAGGCAAAAGAGATGCTACAAGACTATCATCTTTAAGCTCCATATCTTCGTATAGAGATACGCCACGAGCCAATACTTCATCGTGGAGATGTTTACAATCGTAGTACGGGGATGGGTTTTGAGGTTTTTTAGGAGAAACAACACCTATGAGTTCGCAAAGAGGGTTGTCACACAATGCCCTGAATACCTCATTTCCAAAACCCGTCATGGCAAAGAGCAAGACCTTTATCTTATCTAATGACTGACTGATGTCAGGTCTTGACTCTTGATGTTTTACCCATGCAAAGTTACAATTAAACTGACAATCGCTATTTAGCAATTCAATAAACCCCTGGTCAACTCCTGCTCATTGTCTCTGAAGAATTTTTTTACATCATCCCACTTAAGCCCCTTAAGACTAATAGGGTCTGGAGAAAACTCAGCATCGTCAAAAAAGAAAAAGGACTTCAAAAGGTGATAACAATTTATCCTCCCTTTGCCGTATTTTGTAAGGATCATATCTCTTAGTTGAAGGGGGGTAAGTATCTGGAGCAGTTCATACATATCAAAAAAATCTTTTTTCTCTGCCCTTTGAGAAATAGCCATTGCCTTCATGCACGCTATGTCTCTAATATCGGCGGCATTAAGCCCTCCAATTACTATGAGGGGGCTTATGAGTTTGTAAGGATACAGCATAAGCGAAACCTTTATCCCTTCAATGAGGGCATGTATGGTCTTTTCTTCCTGTGTCAATATCCTACCCTTTAAGTTTATTATCTCATAGGAGATATCTTCGGCATTAAAAGGCAAAGGCGAAAATAGGTCAATATCATCGCTTCTGCGGTGTCCCAATTGAATTGCCAGGGCAGTGCCACCTGCAAGATAGAAGGCTGAGGAGATTTGCCTTATCTCTGCAAGCCTCCTTATTAATAAAAGCAGGTTTGCATCAACGGCTCCCGTAAACATGCCACTTCTTCCTTTTTAATGCCGTAATGAAGCGCCCAATAATTGGCTGTTTTTCTGTCTATATTTTTTGAGATTTTAAGGGTCTCTATTATATCGCTGTCCTGATATGTCTTAAGCAACCACTTTATCTCTTCTGAGGTCCCGTACTTCAAAAGACGCTCTATAATAAAACGCTTGTGCTTGTAAACATCAACAGTGCTTATATCCACATCCCAGAAAAAAGGCCTTAGTCTTTCAGGTATCGGCATTCTCACTGCCCTCTGTCCTCTTCTGTGCCTCTTTTAACTCTCTGATCATCTCTTTTATATCATCCTTTTCTGTCCTTTTGACGCTGTTTTTGAGCTCCTCATAGAATGCTGTCAGAACCTTTACCAGAACCCTTGCCTTTTCCTCACCAA
>CALEDV010000056.1 GCA_937949555.1 uncultured bacterium
CGGCCTCAGAGGGAGACAGATGCCTCAAGGACATAAGCCCTGTCTTCTCCAATGCAGCTAAACCACCTAACACTCCTGCATACTTCAAAAGGGACCGTCTTGTGATTTCCATGTATATGCCTCCTATCTATTTATGTTGCCCTCAGCGGCCTTGAATACCTCTTTGTCAGGGGCCACGATGAATACCCTCGGTTTGGTGCCATATTCAGGGTGTAGGACATCAGGCTTTAGTGCCTTGATGGCCTTTGATATGTCACTGTTTGGATCACTGAGATCGCCAAATACCCTTGCCCTACCCATGCAGTTTCTGACGCAGGCAGGCTCTTCAATGCCTGCTGCAAGCCTGTGGCTACAGAAGTCACACTTGTCAACTACCCTTAGGTCCTTTGCCTTTTTGCCCTTTACCTCTGTTACGGTCTTTGCGAATTTTGATGGGTCATTCTTCACTGCAATATGTGGATGTAGGTATCTTGCCCCGTAAGGACAAGCAGCCACACACCTACCACATCCTATACATACATCCCTGTTGACCATCACCACACCATTTTTCTCTTTGTATGTGGCCTTTGTAGGACAGGGCAAGATACAAGGAGCCTCATCGCATTGATTACAGATCTTGGGGAGATAGTGCCTTTTAGGTTTTGGGAACTCTCCCACATCGGCGATGTCAACCTTTGAACGGAATTTGCCCATAGGGGCTGCGTTTTCCATCTTGCAGCTTACCTGACAGGATGTGCAACCAACACACTTTCTCAGGTCTACAAGTAATGCATATTGTTTTGACATAAAAAGACCTCCTTGAAGGGATTAAATAGGTTTAGAGACAGCAATGTATGTGCCAGTTTTTATTGATTGAATAATATAGGAAATTGAAAAAAGGTATGTTCAATACTTGAACACCTGCATATCCTTTGAACAGGTTATGTTTTTCTGTCAACAGCGGTGTAAAGAGGGCATCTACAAAAACTCAGTTAAGGCTGCATAATCTTTAGCGTTATTGATGCAGGTTATGTTATTCCTTAAAATCTCAAGGTTGCCTTCAATCTTTTAGGATGAAGCAAAAGATCAAGGGCATCAGTAGGGGATTTCACAAGTATATCTGCGGACCTGATGGCGTCAACTGAGCAGCCCTCCTGAAGACATACTGCTATTCCTATCTTTGCACAATGGAGCATTCTTCTGTCATTGACTCCATTTCCAAGGGCGAGCACTGAGGAGTTGCCAAGATTATAGACATAATCCTCCTTTTGAATATCATGGTTCTCTCCTGTCAGTATGTGTAGTACACATTCAAGCCCCTGTAATTGTTCTTTTGCCTTTCCGAAGGTGTCTGCTGTCAGGATATGCACCTTCAATAGGTCAGTTATCTTGATTAAACGCTCCATAACACCAGGCAGTAGCTGACCATCCACAGAAAGGGTGCCTGTAAAATCAGATACTATGTGTTCCAGCCTTATGTTGCCAAATCCTGGGATATCAAGCTCAAACATTTTCAATGCCTCCGGTATATTTATAGCTCACTTTGTGAGACTCAATGATAGAGAAACATTGGGACTGACTTGTCTTCTTCTGGTTATTGCAGTAGTGATTAGGCATATAGAACAAAAGATCTCTTGTGCTGTGAAAGAACAGACTAAGGCCCCTGAGGTTGATCCACAGGGTTCTTAGTCTGTGTAAAACTACTTTTTGTCTGTCAGTGATGATATGCCTGGCAGATCTTTACCTTCTAAGAGTTCAAGGGATGCGCCTCCACCTGTAGAGATAAAGGATATAGAGTCAGTAACACCAGCCTTGTGCACTGCATAATCAGTGTCACCACCGCCAACTATCGTCAAGGCGTAGGCATCGGCCACAGCCCTTGCTATGGCCATAGTGCCCCTTGAAAAGGCGTCCACCTCAAATACACCCATAGGGCCATTCCAGATGATGGTCTTTGCATTGGATATGGCCTCTGAGAATAGTTTAACCGATGCTGGACCAATGTCTAATCCCTTCCATCCCTTACACAGTTCCTGATTGGGCACTATCTTGGTCTCAGCATACTGATCTATAGTCTCTGCAATTACACTGTCAACGGGCAGATAAAACTTTACATTGTTTTTCTTGAGCTTATCCATGATCTTCTTTGCAAGATCAAGCATCTCTGTCTCGACCATCGAGTCACCTACCTCATAGCCCTTTGCCTTGATGAAGGTATATGCCATGCCTCCACCAACTATAACCTTATCAACCTTGTCAGCGAGATTCTCAAGTACACCTATCTTGCCCGATACCTTTGCACCCCCAAGGATGGCAACAAAGGGCCTGACAGGGCTGTTTACTACACCCTTAAGGTACTCAATCTCTTTTTTAAGCAAAAAGCCAGCGGCAGAGGTTACAAACTTTGCTATGCCTGCTGTAGATGCATGTGCCCTATGGGCTGCACCAAAGGCGTCGTTTATAAAGTAGTCGCATAGACTTGCAAGGGCCTTGGCGAAGGTCTCATCGTTTTTCTCTTCCTCCGGGTGGAAGCGGAGGTTTTCAAGGAGCACCACATCGCCATCTTTCATTTTAGATACAGCATTCTCAACCTGACCACCAACACAGTCTTCTAAGAACATCACCTCTTTGTTGAGCAGCCTCTGGAGCCTCTTTGCAACAGGAGCGAGGCTGTATTTAGGGTCAATCTTGCCCTTTGGCCTTCCTAAGTGGGATGCGAGTATTACCTTCGCTCCTTCGTCAATGGCGTAGTTTATAGTTGGCAAAGTTGAGCGTATTCTGCTGTCGTCGGTGATAACGAGGTTGTCATCAAGGGGGACATTAAAGTCCGCCCTGATAAATAACCTTTTGCCTTTGATATTTAGATCCTCAATAGTCAGTTTGTTGAGGGTGTCTTTTATCTCAACAGGGGTATTGTTCTTAGCCATACTATCCCCTTTTGCTAATAAGGCTGACCACATCTCTTAATCTTGAACTGTAGCCCCATTCATTGTCGTACCAGGAGATTATCTTCACAAGCCTCTTTTCCATTACCTTTGTAAGCGTTGAATCAAAGATAGATGAATGAGGATTGTCATTGAAGTCAACGGATACTAAGGGTTCATCGCAATACTGGAGAATTCCCTTCATAGGACCCTCAGACCACTTTTTCATGGCGGAATTAACCTCATCAACAGATGTGTCCTTTGAAACCTCAGCAACTAAGTCAACTACCGATACATTAGGTGTTGTAACCCTGATTGCAAAACCGTCTAACTTTCCGTTGAGCTCAGGCAGCACAAGTCCTATTGCCTTTGCAGCCCCAGTAGATGATGGTATCATAGAGACTGCAGCAGCCCTTGCCCTTCTGAGGTCTTTGTGTGCTAAGTCAAGTATCCTCTGGTCATTTGTATAGGAATGCACAGTGGTCATTAGCCCACGAAGAATTCCAAATTCTTTATGGAGCACCTTAGCTACTGGGGCAAGGCAGTTAGTTGTGCATGAGGCATTGGAGATAATCTTATGCTTTGTAGGGTCAAAGGTCTCATCGTTTACACCAAGGCAAACGGTTATATCTGGCTCTTTGGCAGGGGCTGATATTACCACCCATTTTGCGCCTGCATCAATGTGTTTTGCAGCCTTTTCACGGTCTGTGAAGAGTCCTGTAGACTCAATTACCAGATCTACACCTAAGGCTTTCCAGGGCAGGTTTTCAGGAGACCTCTCGGCAGAAATCTTTATCTCCTGTCCGTTTACAAAGATGCTGCTTTCCTTATAGGTAACCTCAGCACATATCTTGCCGTGAACTGAGTCATACTTTAGTAAATGAGCTAAAGTCTTTGCATCAGTCAAATCATTGATACCCACAATAGTAAAGTCATTGCAACCCAAGCTTGTCCTTAAAAAATTTCTTCCAATCCTTCCAAATCCGTTGATTCCTACTTTTAATGCCATTTTACTCCTCCTTTAGTTTGATTTAAAAAAATGTGTGAATAGCCATGCCTGTGAGCAATTTTGGGTAGAAGTATGTTGACTTTGGAGGCATCCTTAAGCCCGCTTGGGCTACACCTTCTACCTCGCCTATCTCCGTCGGATTCAGTATAAAAAGGGCCTTAAAGTTGCCATTGCCTGTAAGTGAGAGCGCCTTTTTAAGGTCCATCTCATACACAATATCCTCGGTCCTTAGGTCCTGTTTAAGTATAAGTTCCTGCAATATTACAGTATCGATACCCTGAAGTTGTGGGGCAAGTTCCTGAAGGGCATTTTGCTTGTAACTAAGCAGATGCCAGTGATTGCCTCCCATGTAAAGGCCAATGGAGTTCTTGCCGCTCTCAGACAGAGTGCTGATAATATCTTGCTCGTTGCCACTGTATTCAATAGCTGAAAGGTTAAAGTGTCTTGAGAGTAGGGATGTAACATCACCTCCACCAGGAACAGTCTTTATCAGTCTGTGTGTTGGAAGTATTGTGAGGTCAGAATCGTTTATGTTAACTATGTAGGTTAGCACATACTCCCATGGTTTATAGCCTATGTTGGAAGATAGCCCTTCAATTTGACCATTCCTTGCCAACCTGCTAAATTCGAGGGCAACCTCATAACGATGGTGTCCATCAGCAATAAAGATATCCTTGTCATTAAGCTCCTTCAGAACACTGTGTATGTAAGCGTCCTCTGAGTGTCTATATAATCTGTGTATAGCCCCGTCGTTGTCTTTAGATTCAAAGAGCTGCTCAATTGCATCTTTCTTGGCAATAGGGGCTCCCCTGTAAAGGGCAAATATGGGACTTATGTTGCCTAAGCATGCCTTCATAAGGTTTAGTCGGTCTGCCTTGGGTTTTGAGTGTGTAGCCTCATGAGGGAATATGCCCCTGCCGAGTTCCTCTAATTTCAACAGGGCTAATAGCCCAGAGAGTCTTAGGTTAGTGCCCTTTATCTGGTAATCTATTTCATACCTATAGAGGGAGTCTTCATTATCCCTGATTAACACCCTTTCATCAAGCCAACGATGCAAATAATCCCTTGCTCTGGAATATCGGTTTATATCCCCTGCATCTCCTTCCTGGTCTTTGCCGTAGTCAATGCGGATTATATTGAAGGGACTCCTTGCATAGAGTTTGTCCTTAAAATCAGGACTTACTATGTCATAAGGCGGGGCTGTAACATCTTCGCCTTTGACCTTCTCTGGATTGTATCTAACTGCCTTGAAGGGTCTTATGTCTGCCATTGTTTTTAGTAAATTTGCCTAAAAATTTTATATATATTATCATCTGATTGGTTTTATTGCAAACCTAAGGGCGCTGATGATTTCAGAGATCTTGTCTAAATCAGTTATTAGCATGATAATACAGGATGTTACATGGCAAAGAAACAATTAGGACAAAACTTTCTCTTTGACCCTTCAATATTAGGTAGGATAGTGTCTGCCTCAGGCATAAGTGATGAAGATACTGTGTTAGAGGTAGGACCTGGGCATGGAAAATTGACTGGGCTTTTAATAGACAAGGCAAAACGAGTAATTGCCATTGAGATTGACAGTTATTTCGCAAGGATGCTCAAGGAGAGGTATCGTGAGTATGGAAAGGTTGAGATTATAGAAGGAGATGCCCTTAAATTTCCCTATGAGTCTTTAGGCCTCTTTAAGATTGTTTCAAATATACCCTATTACATAACAACCCCTCTTATCTTCAGATTTCTTAAGGAGCGGGAGAATCTTCTTTCAATGACCCTTACGATACAGAAGGAAGTAGCCCAGAGGATTGCTGCTGCCCCTGACTGCAAGGATTATGGAGCGCTCTCTGTGGCTGTGCAATATTATGGCAATCCCTCTGTTGAGTTTATTATACCCAAAGAGGCCTTCAGTCCTGTGCCTAAGGTTGACTCAGCAGTTATAAGGATTGACATTTTAAGGAGTCCTAAGGTTGCCCCTGGAGATGAGGGGCTTTTTTTTAAGATTGTTAGGGGCTCCTTTTTACAGAGACGTAAAACCCTTGTCAACTCCTTGAAATCACTTTTCCCTGATATAAAAGAGGTATTGCAAGAGGCTGGTATTGAAGGAAACAGAAGGGCTGAGACGCTCAGTATAGAAGAATTTGCATCTATATCAAGGACAATAAAAAAGAGGGCGCCCTGATGTTTCAGGGATTCCCTCTTTTTTGAAAAGTTGCTATTTCCCTGTGGTTGTTACCTTTACATCCTTAGTATATTTATGCCACAGGAATGGGTCTTGTTGTTTGTTGCCATAGGGCAGATACCATAATTCTACATCTACAGTCATTTCTCCTGACTTGATAACCTTCTCGATCTTGTCTCCCCTTTTCACATCCTCCATTGGGAAGGCAATGTCAAAGGTCTCATGTACTGTTTTGTGAGGCGGGATGCTTGTGTCTCTGAGCATTCCACTCTTTTCATAAGGTCCCCTGCCCATCCTGTCGCCTCTACCGTTTTGCTGAGGTATGGGCATGTAAATCTTAGACTGCTTGAATATCTCTTTACCATCCTTTGTCTTGCCGGTCACTTCCAGGACCAGTCTATTCGGGGTGGGTCATCCGTCAGGGATTGCATGGCCTGCCCTGTTCTTTATCTCTACCTTCACTGTGGCTTGGGGAATCATTTTTGTCCCATCACGCCACCAGTGGGGAAGCACCTCAACATGAAAGTCAACGGCTAACTTCTGCATTTCCTTTGATCGGTAACTCTGCATATTATGACCGAGCCCGCTCTTATGCATGTGGCAGTCCTGACACTTCTCTTGACCACCCTCAGCAGTGTATGCCCATAGATATGTGCCATATAGGGTGGCGCACTGGCTCGGGTTTTCAAGCTCGAAGTTTGGTCCTAAGCCATGACATTGACCACAAAGTATGGCCTCCTTCTGCACTGGCCCCTTCTTTAGCTTTGAATACATGGGGGCTGGATGGGCACCATCTTTGCTGCCGTATACCGCATCCTTTTCAGGATAGCCATCGGCCCATTTGTGTATTATGGCGTTTCTGTTGTGGCATACAAGGCAGTTGATATTGAGCTTTTCCAGTTGTTCTGCTGCCTTTTCGTCTCCAGCAGTAAAGGCATAGACATTTTTTACTATCTCTTGGGCTACCTTATCGGTTGCATCTTGCAGTTGAGGCAGATGACACTTTGCACAGATCATTAGGTGCTCTACCTTAACATCCTCAGGTTTTTTTACACCGGAGTGGGGCCATTCCATAAGGCCATTGATGATGGTGGTCTTTAATGTTGCAGCAGTCCTCCCTGAGGTCTCAGGTCCGTAGATAGATCTTGCGTGAAGGGACTTTGCCCACTCGTTGTAAATCTTCTCATGGCACATCTTGCAGCTTGATACATCGTACATCTTGGCTAACTCGTCAATGCTGTTAGCCTTCTTTGTCTGTCCTGTTTGCGCAGCGAAGACGAGCACTGGGATGCATAAACAAAGGGCAATTAGAATAAATACTTTGAATCTGCGCATAATACCTCCTTTTAAGTTTTTTTTACAGCAAAAGGGATTTTAAGACAGTGACACATCACCTCCTTACATCGGTAAATTTGAACAAGATTATATTACAAAAAGCATTAATAATCAAAATCTTAAATCATACTAAAACACTATGAAAAATAAGCGCTACTTGAACCTTTGAGCGTGAATGTTAGGATCTTTAATAATAGGTTTAAGACTAAAAAACCTTTGCTCTATGATATAATCCCTAATTACATAATGCGGGTACAATTTGCCTATTGAAATAACAGATCCACTAACACAAAAGGTCATTGTCTCTTTGGCTCCATACCTTCAAGGCAAAGAACAGGCCTTGAAACTTGCCCTGCTTGCCTTTTTCTCAAGGGGACATCTGCTTATTGAGGACCTGCCTGGTTTAGGGAAGACTAGATTAGCGGTAGCCCTTGCAAAGGCTCTTGGATTGACCTTTGGCAGGGTGCAGTGTACAAGCGATCTACTGCCTTCAGATATTACGGGGCTTTCGGTTTATAACAAATCCACAGGCATTTTTGAGTTTCACCAGGGCCCTATATTTAATAATATAGTGCTTGTGGACGAGATAAACAGGACAACGCCAAAGACACAAAGCGCATTGCTTGAGGCAATGGCTGAAGAACAGGTGACTATTGAGGGCAAGACATACAAACTGCCTGAACCCTTTTTCATCATTGCCACCCAAAATCCCATAGAACAGTTTGGCACCTTTGCCTTGCCTGACAGCCAATTGGATAGGTTTATTATGAGGATTAGCATTGGTTATCCCTCCAGAGATTTTGAAAAGGATATTTTACGGGGAGGTAGCAGAAGGGACAGGATAGAGTCAATTAAACCTATTATTGGCAAGGAGGATTCACTGGAGATTCAACGCAATATAAGGGGCAATACAACTATATCTGAGAGGATGCTTGATTATATTTCAGATATTATACATGCTACAAGAAATAACAAGTTTATAAAGGCAGGACTTTCTACCAGAGGCGCCCTTGCCCTATCTTATATTGCAAAAACAAGCGCCTATTTTCAGGGTAGAGACTATGTGATACCTGAAGATCTAAGGGTGCTTGCGCCTTTTACCATAGCCCACAGACTGCTTCTCAAAGAGGAGTACAAAGAACTTGACACAAAGGAGATAACCCAATCGCTCCTTCAACAAGTGCCGATCCCCCTGTAATAAAGATTACCAGGGCAGGATGGTTTTATATTGCCCTGACAATCTTTCTCGGTTTTGCCGCAATCAATACAGCGAATAATCTGATATATCTCATTGTGTCTGCTCTGTTAAGCTTTATGGGGCTTTCTGGTTTTTTTGGCAGGAGGAATATTAGTGCATTGGAGGTGGAGATAGAGTCTCCTGAAGAGGTATATGCCAAGAAAACCTTTCTATTGACCCTAAGGGTTACAAACCGCAAAAGAATTATGCCTGGATTCTTAATAAGGGTGCGCATTGAGGGTGCTGAGGTTTTATTTCCTTACATAGAAAACAACTCCAGTGCAGTTAAATACCTTGAGGTCAAGGCAGAGGACAGGGGGATCTATAATATCAAGTCTATCTTTGTGAGTTCGGTATTTCCCTTTAATTTCTTTGTTCGTTCAAGGAGGCTTCAAGGTCCTTTAGGGATTGTTGTCTTTCCTTCTCCCTATCCCTGTGAGACAAAGGGCATCAATGCTGAAAGGGACAAAAGGCATAAAGGCGATGAGTCCTCAAACCGTTCAGGCTATGAGGGAGATATAATATCTATCAGAAATTATATCTCAGGAGACCCATTCAAATACATCAACTGGAAGGCTACAGCAAAGACAGATGCCTTGAAGACTAAGGAACTTTCTGCGGTAACACAGGAGCCAATGATAATAGATTTAAGAGAAATGCCCTATGATATAGAAACGGCTTTGTCCTGCGCCTCTTATGTTATTAACCAGTTGTTTAATGCAAAAGTTCCGGTTGGTCTGAGGATAGGTGAAAGTTTTTTTGAACCTACTTTGTTGCATTCTCACAGGATTATGATGCTTAAGGAACTTGCCCTTTATGATAAAACTCCATAAACCTATAGGGATTGAGACCCTCTTAAAAGCCCTGTCTTATTTAATTGCCCTAACAGCCCTGCTGTCGGTTTTTCAAAATCTTGGGAGCATTTACAAGGTTATAGCATTAATCTTAGGAGGCTTCAGTTTATATACAGATTTCATAAGCAAAAGATTCATAAAAAGGTCTTTAATCAATCTATTGTCGGTTTTAGTTATCGTTGCATCTTTTTATAGGATTAATTTAGAGGACCCTGCAACGCCTTTGATTGAAGGGTTAACCCTTTTAATTTTTATAAAGTTTATGGAGCAAAAGGCCTTTAGGGATTATATGCAGATATATGCAATAGCCCTTTTTATGCTTGCAGGTTCTGCTCTTTTTAATATTGACATAAGTTTTATTGCCTATTTCTTTGTGCTCTTGTTTCTTGTAGCCATTGCCATTGTAGCGCTAACCTTTTATTCTGAAGATAGCGGGCTTGTCTTTGAACCAAAGGCGACCGTTAAGATTCTTCTGACTGCCTTAATGATACCTCTGATATCCCTTCCTATGATGACACTGCTCTTTATTGTGCTTCCAAGGACAAACTATCCCCTTTTTAGCTTTCTTAACAGGCCTGTTACGGGGCTTACTGGTTTTACTGATAATGTCAGACTTGGCGATGTGACAGACATACAATCGGACAGTTCAATTATATTCAGGGTGTCTATGAAGCCCATTGATGAAACTATGCTCTATTGGAGGGGCGCTATCCTTGATTATTTCAATGGACAGGCATGGTCTAAGTCAAAGGGTGCTCGAGGGGACAGAATAAACCCCTCAATGTTAGAGGGAGAGGTAATAACCCAGAGCATATTCCTTGAAGCCTATGAAAACAGTTATCTCTTTGCCCTTGACAGACCCTATTATATTAACCTCAAGGATGCGAAGATAAGGGGAGACATGACTATATCCCTTGAGGGTCCTGTCAGCAGAAGGATTCGTTATGAAGTCTATTCAAAGGCATCTTCCAGAGTAATCCCCTTACAGATTGATAGAGAGAAATATCTTCAACTGCCTGATAGAATCTCTCAAGAGGTCAAGGACCTCGCCCTTTCTTTGGGTTATAACAAAGATGGGCTAACTACGGTCAGCAATGTGATAAGGCACCTTAACTCTTCCCCCTTTAAATATTCCTTACAAAGACTCCCTGTGACTGAAAATCCTATTGAGGATTTTCTTTTTAAATACCCTTATGGCAACTGTGAATACTATGCCTCTGCAGCAGCAGTACTGTTGAGGCTCAACGGTATTCCAGCAAGGCTTGTGGTTGGTTATAGAGGCGGGATTTACAATCCTCTTGCTGCGTACTACATGGTTAGTCAACAGAGCGCCCATGTGTGGGTGGAGGCCTTTGTAAAGGACAGTTGGCTTAGGATAGATCCAACTCCAGGGGCCTCTGCGTCAGTGCAAGGCACAAAGACCCTGTTGTTTACCCTTAGACTCTATGCCGATACAATTAATTACTATTGGAATCAGATGGTAATAAGCTACAACTTTGAGAGGCAGATCAGAGGTGTTATAGGTATTCAGAGTTTCTTCAAATCCTTAAGACAGTCAGACCTTAAGCAGTTCAAGCAACTTGCGCTAAATATCTCTGCCTTGGCATTGATTGTCTTTCTCTTGATTGCAATTAGTTATGTTATTAAGAACAGAAAGTCCCTTGAACACAGGCTTGTGGGGAGATATGAAAAAAGGCTTTTCAAAAGGGGTTACAAAAGGTTAGATAATGAGGGGCTTAGGGAGTTTACCATGAGGATTGAGGATAAAGAATTAAGGAAAAGGGCGTTATTATTTGTGGATGCACTGGAGAGTCTATATTATAAGGACAAAAGGATAGACAGGAGTGAGGCAAAGAGACTGATAGGTTTGATAGATAGTCTTTAAAAGACCCTTGTTGAAATCCTTAATTGATAGCCTTAATCTATTTTTGCTTATCTAAGGTTGCCCTTATTTTATGTAACAGTTCCTTTGGCGAGATAGGTTTTGAAAGCACCTCGATATCTGAATCTTTTTCAGTCTGAGTGTTGATTGTATCTGCCCTGTACCCACAGAGAAAAAGCACCTTTATCTCTGGGTTAATCGCCTTTATTTCTTGATAGGCAACCATGCCATTTTTTTTTAGGCATTACCATATCCGATAAAAATAGATCTATACTTGTAGCCTGATCCCTAAATGATTTGACCGCCTCTTGTCCCTTTGATGCCTCAATTACAGAATAACCTGAGTTCTCAAGGGTTACTTTGATAATCTCTCTGACATCCTCTTCATCCTCTGCAAGAAGGATAGTCGCGCATCCGGTAACAGGACACTGAGGGGGACTGGTATCTTCTATATATCCCAATGGCAAGGCCATTAAGGATAATGATTCAAGACCTAACCCCAAAGTACGTCTTTTATTTTTCGCCTTTTCTTTGATACAATTTTTTTAAGACCACAGGCAAAGGGGTGATATGAAAATGGGCAAGGCCTCAGAGATATCCTGGCAAGAGTTAAAGGAGATGATCTTTGCATTGAAGGAGCAAGGTGCAGAGACAGACAGGCGTTTTCAAGAGACGGACCGTCTCATCAGGGAACTAAGAGAAGACAACAAAGAGACGGACCGGCGTTTTAAGGAGACAGACCGTCAGCTCAAAAGGCTTGGGGAGCAGATAGGGGGCATAGGGGATAAGTTTGGGTATTTTGCCGAGGGCATGGCCTTACCATCTATGGAGAAGATACTAAGGAGGCAATTTAAGGTAACCAGCATAACTCCCCGAGTGAGGGTTCGCAAGAATGGTAGTGAGCAAGAGTATGATGTAATAGGGTGGAGCAATAAAGAAGGAGAGGATGTATTGGTGGTAGTGGAGGTAAAGAGCAGGGTA
>CALEDV010000057.1 GCA_937949555.1 uncultured bacterium
TTTGATGTGGATGAGGCCGTCTTTGCTCAGGCATCAAAGGAGATGCTTAACAGTGGAGATTGGATCAATCCCACCTACAATGGAGTAAACCGCTACGATAAACCAATATTTATATATTGGTTGATGGTCTTGTCGTACAAGCTATTTGGTGTCAATGAGTTTGCAGCCCGCCTGCCTTCAGTAATTGCTGCATGGTCTCTTGCTAACTGTTTGTTTTTCTTCCTAAAAAGATATGTCTCTATTGAAAAGGCACTCTTTGCATTGATATGTCTTGTGTTTTCACCTTATTACTTCATCTATAGCCGCGCTGCCGTAACCGATATGACCCTTACCCTATTTATTACCCTTTCTCTTCTCTGTTTTTACAGTGGTTCAGCCCTAAGACACAAGGCAGGTTTCCATGTCTTTGCAGCCCTTGCCTTTCTGACCAAGGGATTGATAGGCATAGTCTTTCCCTTCGGTGTAGCCCTTATGTATATAATGTTATCAAGGCAGTGGCAGCGATTGGGTGTGGTCTTCAGCCCAATCGGGATTGTATTGTTTTTGATAGTCTCGGCGCCTTGGTATATCGCTCAGTATCAGAGAAATGGCATGGAGTTTATTGAACAGTTCTTCCTTAAACACCACTTTCAGAGATACACCGATGTTATATCTGGTCATCACGGACCCTTTTATTATTATCTCATTGCCCTTTTTGCAGGGCTACTGCCCTGGGCGCTTTTGCTTCCCTCTGCAGTGATAAAGGGGTGGAAGCAAAGGGATAGTCTTTATGGTTTTGCGCTTTTATGGTTGGTCTTTGTGGTTTTTTTCTTCTCCTTTTCCACAACAAAACTGCCTAATTACATACTCCCATCTATACCGGCAGCGGTTATACTGCTGTCTTCTATGGTGGAGGAGTTGAAGGGCTTGTGGTTCAAAGTAGCCCTGTCCTTATCCTCTGTGCTGCTCATAATACTGGCAGCCATAGCCCCTAAGCTGCTTGAGGCTTATGGAATTACTGATGTGCACTGGGTTTATTGGATAATCCCAATAAATATGCTAACCCTTATACTGATTGGGCTTTCTATTAAAAGGTTAAATAATAATATGATGCTTGGAGGGCTTGCCTTTGCGATGTTTCTTCTCTTGTTGCTGATAGCCCTTAAGGGTATCCCTCTTGTAGGAGAAAGGCTTCAAGGGAGTCTATATAGATTCAGTATATACGTTAAGGACAATCTCGCTGAAGGAGATAGGGTGTTTACATATAAAATCAACCAGCCAAGCATACTGTTTTACTCTGACCGAAGGATTGTAAGGGCAGGTTCAATAAGGGAGGCAGAGGAGGTATTAAGGGACAGGTCATTGAAGTTAGCCATAACCCGTGAAAAATATACAGATGAGGTGGTTCAAAGGGGGTTTAATTTAGTAGAAAGAGGACAAGGCTATGCGCTTTTTAAAAGACCATAGGGCAATAATAATCCTTTTCATTTTAACCTTGGCTCTGATGCCCTTTGACTCCTTTGTCATGAATGAATTGAGGTATTTCAAGGAGCAGCAGACAGTATTGAACAATATTTTTTCTCTTTTAATGCCAGTAGCAACCTTTTTAGGACATGGCTCTGTGATATTGATAATAGGCATTTTAGCTCTCGCCGTTGGAAAAACACTAAAGAATACTGGGCTTTTATTCGCTGGGAAATACATTGTTATCGGATTTCTTGTATCGGGCATAGGGGTGCAATTATTAAAACACCTCTTTGGCAGGGCAAGGCCCCGCCTCACTGAGGAGATATTGTTCATTGGACCGGGTTTTGTCAGTGGTTTTGATTCCTTCCCCTCGGGACACACAGCGGTGGTGTTTTGTCTCGCCTGTCTTTTTGCTTATGCCTATAAAAATGCTGGAGCTTGCCTCTTTGTGTTTGCTTTAATTACAGGCTTAGAGAGGGTTTATAATATGTCGCATTTCCCCTCTGATGTGTCTGCAGGTGCAATTACGGGCATTATTGCTGCTGCTATGATAAGGTCTAAAACCTCTTTCCTTGCGGACTATAAGTCTCATAAGCGTCTTGAGGACAGCATTGATTAATGAAAATTAAAGCCAAAATTGCCGATAGAAACCTGTAGGAGCAAGAGGGCATGCCTGAAAGCCTTTATACTGCCACAGGGTTTATTTAAAAATAGCCATGGCTCATTCAGTCCCCAAGAGATGATTTAATTGGCATTTTTATGAAAGTCCAAAGGCCTTGTAAAAAGGTGTGGCAACAAAGCCTTTTCAGCACACCCTCCTACTCCTATTGGCAAGGTTAAAAAAACTCTTGACAAAGTGTAATTTCTCTGGTATGCTACACAGGTTTTTTCCTTAACAAAGGGCTTATTATCTGAAATAATTATGGAGGTAAGGTGCCTACAATAGCACAATTAGTAAGAAAGGGCCGCAAGGAGGTTACAAAGAAGACGAAAAGCCCTGCGCTCACAAACTGCCCTCAACGCAGAGGTGTATGTGTGAGAGTTTATACTACCACACCTAAAAAACCTAACTCCGCATTGAGGAAGGTGGCGAGAGTAAGGCTCACAAATGGGATGGAGGTTACAGCCTACATACCTGGCGTTGGCCACAACCTGCAAGAGCACTCAATAGTGCTTATAAGGGGCGGCAGAGTAAAAGACTTACCTGGCGTTAGATATCACATTTTAAGGGGAACTCTTGATTGTGCAGGGGTTGCCAATAGGAGACAGGGAAGGTCTAAGTACGGCGCCAAGCGTCCTAAGTAATAGTATCTGCATTAATCTCAGCTTATAAAAAAATATACATCGGGGTATATTGTTATGCCAAGAAGAAGGGTAGCAGAAAAGAGAGAAGTGTTGCCTGATCCCAAGTTTAACAGCAAACTTGTAAACAGGTTTATTTCATTGATTGTCAGGGATGGAGAGAAGGCTATCGGTGAGGGGATATTTTACGGCGCCCTTGATATTGTCAGAGACAAGACCAATTCTGACCCTATCAAGGTTATGAAGGCGGCTGTAGAAAATGTAAAGCCCCTGTTGGAGGTAAAACCAAGAAGGGTAGGCGGAGCCACCTATCAGGTTCCAGTTGAGGTAAAACCCCAGAGAAAGACCGCTCTTGCTTTAAGATGGATGGTCGGTTATGCCAGACAACGCAAAGAAAAGACCATGCGCGAGCGTCTTGCGGGAGAAATACTTGATGCCTACAATAACACTGGTTCTTCGATAAAGAAGAAAGAAGACACCCATAAGATGGCAGAAGCAAATAGGGCATTTGCCCATTACAGGTGGTAACTGAATGTCGAGATTCCCTTTACATAGAACTCGCAATATAGGCATTATGGCTCACATTGATGCTGGTAAGACTACCACAAGCGAGCGCATACTTTACTATACAGGAGTCACCTATAAAATTGGTGAGGTCCACGACGGCACCGCTGTGATGGATTGGATGCCACAGGAGCAGGAAAGGGGTATTACCATAACCTCAGCAGCTACAACATGCAACTGGAATGATCACAGGATCAATATAATTGATACACCTGGTCATGTGGATTTTACTATTGAGGTTGAGAGGTCCTTAAGGGTGCTTGACGGAGCAGTAGCGGTATTTGATGCCGTTGCAGGTGTGGAACCTCAGTCAGAGACTGTTTGGCGTCAGGCAAATAAGTATGGTGTGCCTCGTATTGCTTTCATGAATAAAATGGATAGGGTAGGCGCAGACTTTCTTGCCGCTGTGGAGACAATGGTAGAAAAGCTCGGAGCCCGTCCAGTGGCTGTTCAGCTTCCAATTGGCAAGGAAGATATGTTTAGAGGGCCTATTGACCTGGTCACAATGAAGGCATATTACTTTGATGATGAGACCCTTGGTGCAAAATACAAAGAAGGTGATATTCCAGAAGAATATATGGATTTGGCAAAGGAGTACAGAGAAAAACTTCTTGAGACTATATCTGATGCTGACGAAACGCTGATGGACAAATACCTTAATGGTGAGGATATCACCACAGCAGAAATTAAGAGTGCTCTCAGGAAGGGCACAATTGAGATGAAGTTTACGCCTGTGCTGTGTGGTTCTGCCTTTAAGAATAAAGGGGTCCAGCTTTTACTTGATGCCATAGTAGATTATCTGCCATCGCCCCTTGATATACCGCCAGTTACAGGTATTAATCCATCTGATAACTCAGAGGTCAAGAGGCTACCAAAAGATGAGGAACCCTTTGCTGCACTTGCCTTTAAGATAATGACCGACCCCTTTGTAGGACAATTGACCTTTGTCAGGGTGTATTCAGGGGTTTTAAGTGCAGGGTCTTACATATACAATTCCACTAAAGATGTAAAGGAACGAATTGGCAGGTTACTGCAGATGCATGCCAATAAGCGAGAAGAGATAAAGGATGTAAGGGCTGGAGACATCGCTGCTATAGTAGGACTTAAAAGCACCCTTACTGGGGATACCTTATGCGATGACAATAACCCTGTGATCCTTGAATCAATGGAATTCCCAGAGCCTGTAATATCTGTTGCAATAGAGCCAAAGACAAAGGCAGACCAAGAAAAGCTTTCTCTCTCCCTCGCAAAACTTGCCCAAGAGGACCCATCCTTTAAAATATCCTTTAATGAAGATACTGGGCAGACCATTATTTCAGGAATGGGAGAACTCCATTTAGAGATAATTGTTGACCGTTTAATGAGGGAGTTCAAGGTTGGTGCTAATGTTGGGAAGCCGCAGGTTGCTTATAAGGAGACAATAAAGGGTGCTGCTAAAATAGAGGGTAAGTTTGTAAGACAATCAGGTGGTAGGGGTCAATATGGCCATGTTTGGATAGAGATGGAACCCTTAGGAAGGGGTGAGGGTTTTGAATTTCAAAACAAGATCGTTGGCGGTACAGTGCCAAGAGAATATATACCTGCCGTGGAAAAGGGAATCAAAGAAGCTATGGATGGCGGTGTGCTTGCCGGTTATCCAGTTGTGGATGTTAAGGTTGCCCTATTTGACGGGTCCTATCATGAGGTTGATTCATCGGAGATGGCATTTAAGATTGCTGCCTCTATGGCTTTTAAGGAGGGCGCTAAAAAGGCCCAGGTTGTCCTTTTGGAGCCTATAATGAGTGTGGAGGTGGTAACCCCTGAGGAATATATGGGTGATGTAATAGGTGACCTTAATTCAAGGCGCGGTAAGATACAGACTATGGAAAAACGTGCCTCAGCTCAGATTATCAAGGCAATGGTTCCCCTGTCAGAGATGTTTGGTTATGCTACAGATTTGAGATCTAAGACTCAGGGAAGGGCTACATACACTATGCAGTTTGACCACTACGAAGAGGTTCCAAAGGGAATAATGGACGCAATTGTTGCGAAGGTAAGAGGCGAATAAGCTTTAAATTTATTAAATTTATTTGTATATATAAGTAAATTCAAGGAGGGTAGAAATGGGAAAGGCAAAATTTGAGAGGACGAAGCCGCATGTTAATGTAGGGACGATAGGGCATGTAGATCATGGCAAGACGACATTGACGGCAGCGATAACGAAGGTATTGGCGATAAAGGGGTGGGCTC
>CALEDV010000058.1 GCA_937949555.1 uncultured bacterium
CTGGATTCCTAAAGCGCAGGGTAAGGCACATCTACACTGCAACAAACGGCAAATTAGGCCTTGAGCTCTTTAAACAATACAGACCCCAAATAGTCATAACAGACATCAACATGCCTGAGATGAATGGACTTGAAATGGCTGAGATAATAAGGAGTGCTGCCCCTGATATCCCTATTGTAGTTATAACGGCCTATAACGATCAGGATTACTTCATCAAGGCCATTGAGCTTGGTATCGATAAGTATATCCTCAAACCAGTAGAGACAGAGCGACTCTTAAATACACTGCTTGATATAGTTGAAAAACTCAATGCCAAAAGAGAGATCGAGATGATGAGGAAGCATCTTGAGGACTCCATGAGGCTTCAGTCTGTAGCCCAACTTACAAAGGGGGTGGCCCATAATTTTAATAACATCCTTGTAGGTATAATGGGTTATGCTGGACTCATGAGGATGAGGCTCTCTGAAGCAGATTGGCATGGCAGGGAAGAGATCTTGAAATATATAGACACCATAGAGAGGTCTGCTGATAGGGCCTCTGAGCTCACAAAGCGTCTTATGGCCTTCTCTGGCAAGACACAACTGGAAAAACAAGATACATCCATAAATGAGGTAGTAGAGCAGGCCCTTGAGTTATTTACGGTCCCTAAGGACATAAACTTAGAAATATCACTGTCAGAAGGGCCCTTACCTATACAGGTAGATAGGGACAAGATGGCACAGGTCCTTGTGAACATGTGCATCAATGCCATTGAGGCCATGCCAGAGGGGGGAGCCATAAAGATTGAGACATTTCAAGAAGAAAGTAATGGTGTCATTAGGATCACCGATACAGGCATTGGCATGGATGAAGAGACGGTAAGGAGGGTATTTGAGCCCTTTTTCACTACAAAGGGGCTTGCGACCCATTTAGGGCTTGGGCTATCCACATCAAACACCACAGTCAAAGACCACGGTGGATTCATAAAGGTTCATAGTAATTTAGGCCATGGAAGCGAATTTAAGATTTATCTACCCCTTGCAAAGGAAAAGGCATAAGTCATGAGATGGTGTAACCATAGGCTCATAGGTATATTGCTTTTCATTGCCTTATCAGCCGCTCTCTTTTTACCGGTTTACAACATCTCCTTTATTAACAAATCCTTTGAAGAAGAATTACTAAAAAACAAAGAGGATGAGGCAGAGAGGCTCTCGGCATACCTCATGTCAATGATGCCTCAGGGTCTTAAGGAATTATCAAGACAGACCATACCAAAATATCTCCCACCACTGGCAGAGGAACTTATAAGGGGTTTCCGTCTATGGAAGTTCAAGGTCTTTTCACCCTCAGGGGAGATCCTATTTTCTACAGACCCCAATGAGATAGGAGAATTTAACAAACATAGGCACTTTCAAGAGATTGTTGCTCAGGGTAACAGACACTCCCTTATTGTAAGCAGAGATCATTCTACAATGGAAGGACAAAAGCCAGCGTTAGACATAGTAGAGATCTACATACCAATAATGAGAGAAGGCAGATTCACAGGGGCCTTTGAGATGTACTACGACATCACGGCCAAGAAAAATAGGATTGACACCTTAGCCAAACGTCACACATACATCCTGTTGACAGAAAGCTTTCTGTCTATGTTGCTAATTGGATTGCTCTATAAGAGCTACAGAGAGCTCATTACCCTCAGAGACAGGCTCACATTAGAGGCAGTGCAACGTCAGCAGGTAGAGGACAATCTAAATAGGGCCCAAGAGGTGGCCCAGATAGGGAGTTGGTATTTAGACCTTGTGAAAAACGAATTGACCTGGTCTAAAGAGACCTACAGGATGTTTGGGGTAAAGGAAGGTACGCCCATTACCGTTGAAGACTTCTATAAGATTGCCCATCCAGAGGACTGTGACTATATAAAATCACAGTGGGAGTCTGCCTTGAAGGGTAATGCCTATGATATTGAGCACAGGATAATAGTTAATGGTGAGACAAAGTGGGTAAATGAAAAGGCAGAGGTCCTATTCGATGAGACAGGAAAGCCTATATCAGGCATAGGAACCGTCCAGGATATAACCAAACGCAAAGAGGCTGAAGACAAGATAAAAAGGGCCTATGAGGAACTCTCTGATAAGAACAAAGAACTCCAGAGGTTTCATGAACTCACCATTGATAGGGAACTCAGGATGATTAGATTAAAAATAGAGGTCAATGAGCTGCGTGAACAATTAGGGATGCCAAAGAAGTATGAGATCGATGAAGAGATTAAGTGAACTTATCCTACAAGAAAGGCTGATAAAAAAGGGTACAATACTCTTAGTGGGCTGTATATTCTCAATTGTCCTTACCTTAGTCATGGTATCTACTCTGAGTTTGATATTCCATGGCTTTCTGATATACGACTATTTGATAATAGGATTCATCAGCTCAAGCCTCATATCGCTATCATTGACCTACATATTTGTTTGGGTAGTTTCAAAGTTAAAAGAAAGACACGATGAGGCAGTACAGTCCGAAAACTACTATCACACCCTCTTTAACAGTATCCAGGACTGCGTATGCATAATATCACCAGAGGGGAGGTTTGTCTCTGTCAACAAGACGATGTGCAGGGTAAATGGCTATGTATTGCCTCACCAATGCATAGGGAAAGACTTTATTGAGAATGTTGTCGACAACCCAGATAAATTGACCAATGCCCTACACAGGGCACTTAGGGGGGAAACGGTACATGTGGAGTATAGCTCGAAGTTAAAAGATGGCACTATTGTCTGGTGGGATTCGGTGTTTTCCCCTATACAGGAATCTGACGGCTCAATAAAAAACATCCTAAGGATTTCAAGGGATATAACAGAAAAAAAGACGAGCCAAGAAAGCCTTGAATCTGCAATATCAGACCTCCAGAGGACAAGACGTGCAAGCCTAAATATCATGGAAGACCTAAGACACGAGATCTTTGAACACAGAAAGACCGAGGAACTCCTAAGACAAAAGACCATCGAACTTCAAAGCGTAAATGAGACCCTTGAAGAGAGGATAAGGGATGAGGTAGATAAAAACCGTAGAAAAGACAGCCTGATCCAACATCAATCCCGCCTTGCTGCCATGGGGGAGATGATAGGGGCGATAGCACATCAGTGGCGGCAGCCCTTGAATGCACTGGGCCTCATCATCCAAGACTTCAAAGACGCCTATGACTTTGGTGAGTTAGATAGGGACTACCTCCAGAGGAATGTCAAAAAGGGCATGGAGGTCATCAAGTCTATGTCAAGGACTATAGATGACTTCAGAAACTTCTTCCGCCCAGATAAGGCAAAGACAGAATTTGATGTTAAAGGGTCAATCTCGAGCGTTCTCAGGATGCTTTCAGCCCAACTGAAGGCCCATAACATATCCTTTAGACTCACCTGTCATGCCCACAACAGGGTCTTTGAGAGGATTGAAGAGATAATAGATTGTGGTGAGCATCGCATAGAGGGTTACAAGAACGAGTTTGAGCATGTGATCATGAACCTTATAAACAATGCAAAGGACGCCTTTGAGGCTAAGGAAGGTCCAGGGCTAAAGGACACATCTGACGATCTCATAACCATAGACGTTTACAAAGAAGGAGACAGGGTGATAGTAACGGTTAAAGACAACGCCGGAGGCATACCTGAGGGGATAATAGACAGGGTCTTTGAGCCCTATTTTACCACTAAGGAGCAGGGCAAGGGCACAGGCATAGGGCTTTATATGTCAAAGGTTATTATTGAACAAAATATGGGCGGTAAACTTACCGCCAGAAATATCAACGGCGGGGCAGAATTCAGGATAGAAATATAAAGCGCTAAAAAGGATGCAATAATTATTTCAAATACGGCAATATCCTTTGTATAATAACAAAAAGCTTTATAAAGCAATGAGGAGGATGCATATTATGAGATTTTTTGTTGAAACAGAGCAAGAGGCTGACGGACGGTGGATAGCTGAAATCCTTGAAATCCCGGGAGTTATGAAATATGGCAACACCCGTGAAGAAGCACTGGCTAATGCGGAGGCGCTGGCTTTGCGCGTTATAGCGGAACGCATCGAGCATGGCGAACATATCGTAGGGCCAATTGAAATAACTTTTGCAGCCGCATGAGCCTTTGGCCAAGCGCAACGGCTAAAAAAGTTCTCTCTGCGTTAAAACGCAATGGATGGAGTGTTAAGCGCTCATCGGGCTCCCACAAAACCCTTGAGAAGCCGGGGTTCCCTGATTATGTTTTTGCATTCCATGACTCTGATGAAATTGGACCCAAAATGTTAGTTCGGATCGCAAAACACACAGGTCTGAAGCCCAAAGATATATAGACATTAACATTAGTCAGGCTTACGGCAAAGGATATCAACAACACGAGGATAGAATTGCCAGAAAATTCACAAATAAATCAATGGGTTAGTTATAAAGGTGAATAAAGTGGTTGGCAATTATGCTAATTTTATGATGGCTGCAATAATAGTAACAGCAGCAGTAAGCATAACACCAAGGCGGACTGTAAGGTCATGCTTAAGCCTTAATTCAAGCTCCTTCATATCATGCCTAAGAGAGGTCTCTAATTCTTTCATGTCACGTTTAAGCGATGCCTCTAATTCTTTCATGTCACGATTAAGTGCTAATTCTAATTACCTTAGGTCTCTTTTTGTAGCAAGCCTTTCATCTACAAGCTCTTTAATGGCCTCTGCCTGCACAGCTGCCTGTTCTTCTGTAAAACCGAGGGATTTGAGCCTTTCTAAGGGGGCAAAGGCCTTTCAAAAGTATCAACAAAAAACCAAGACTAATGCTGACAAATGCCTGAAGGCTGAGGTAATATCAAAATTAGGACAGGCCTTTGACATGTCCTACTGTTGAAACGAAATGTAGGAATATACACAG